>JAVBQZ010000091.1:0-4430 GCA_031548505.1 Bdellovibrionota bacterium
AAATGATTGACTTTTTTAAACTAGGATATGCACCTGATTCATTTGAGTTTATTTTTAAACAAATTTCGCAAAAAATAGATAAATCCAAAATTAAAAGTGATGAGGAGTTACTACGGATTTTATTTGAGCTTGGATTGGTAAAAATAAAGGCATTGCAAGAAAAACGTGAACTTTTAAAAAATCAAAATATTGAGGAATCAGACGAGGAAGAGAAACTTTCGCCAGAAGCATTAGAGATTTTGAAAAGTGCACGAAGTTATGATGCTTATCGCAACCGTATAATTTTTCCTATTATGCGTAGTGATAATGTACCAATTGGGCTTGGCGGGCGTATTATAACAGATACTAAGCAAGCCAAATATATTAATTCGCCGGAAAATATTATTTATCATAAAAGCGAAGTACTTTATGGGCTCGCAACTGGGTTAAAAGCGATTAAAGATACTGGTATTGCAATTTTGGTTGAAGGGTATTTTGATGTGATTTCGATGTTCCAGTGTGGAATTGAAAATGTTGTTGCGAGTTGTGGAACATCGGTTACGCCTGAGCATGTTGAACAGTTGAAAAGACGTGTTAATGGTCGCGTAGTTGCCTTATTTGATGCTGATGTTGCAGGGCAAAAAGCGGCTGCGAATTGTTTTAAATTATTTTTGGGTTCCGGTATTAGCGTTTCAACTGTTGCATTGCCAGAAGGCGAAGATCCAGACTCCTTTGCAAAAGCAAATTCTAGATTTACAGTTGAGAAATATTTGCAAGAAAAAAGTGAGCCTATTGTTAATGCTTATTTAGAACATTTATTATCTACACAAAATGGGAATTTGGTGCGTGCCGAAGAAGAATTCTGCAAAGCAATTTTAGAAGTTAAAAATGCAGCAGAAATTGAATTTTTAACGCGGGCAGCGAGTGGAAAATTCGGAGTAAGTTTTGAAAATGTGACTAAGGATTTGGAGCGAATTAGAATTGAGGAACAAGAACGGCTTAATCAACAAAATAAATTTGCTAACAAAATTTCTGGCAAACGTAGCTTAGAATCTCATCGACGGAATGATGCGAGTGGGTTTAATTCACAAAACAATAATGAATTTTCTGATTATGATGCTGAATATTTAAATTCGCTTGGTGTTTTTGATAATATTATAGTTGTGAATAATAAAAAAATTAACACCTTTGACGATAAAATGGCGATGTTAGCTGATGAAATGTTTTTAGCGATGTTAGTGCGTCCGCGTTTGGTTGATGAATTGTTGGCTAAAGAAAAATTATCATCTGACATTTCGTTATATGATTTGTTTAGCCTTAAATATAAACAAATAATTGATATTTTCGCGAAAGGAGAGGTGGGAGGAGTAGGTGAGGTTGAGTGTGATGCTAAAATGAATGAATTATTATTCCGTTTTGGTTTACCAGCTGATAATTTAATTTTGAATGCAAGAATTTATTTAAATTCAGCTAATGAAAATATTGGGCATGCAGTTGATGATTTTCATCGTAGCGTTCAAAGGTTGATTTACGAGAGAGAATATGAACTACTTGTTGCTGAAATAAAACAAATGCAAGGCGTAGATGATATGGTGAAAGCAAAAAAAATAAAACAACAACGTGAATTAAAAAACCAAATTCATGCTATGCGATGTAATATTTGAAAACTAAGAATTAAATTATGTCTAAAAACAATTCTAATTTATCTGAATTTTTATTTGATGAGAATGTTACTGGGACCGTGCCGAACATACCTATAGGACAACAACCACGACAATATATACAGAAACAAACCATAGATCTTGTTAATAATGATGGCCTAAGTATTTCATCTGAGGAATCAATTAATTTAACAATAATATCGCCATCTATTTTACCTCCTTCTGAAAATCCTGCTTATGCTAAATATCCGCCAATGATGCGGCAATATTTAGAACTGAAAGAACGTTATCAAGAATACGTTGTTTTTTTTCAAGTTGGAGACTTTTATGAGGTGTTTTTTGATGATGCAAAAATTGTTTCTAGTACGTTAAATATTCGTTTGACATCGCGTGGGAAGGATATCGCCGGAAAAGATGTTGCACTTTGTGGAGTGCCAATTCGGGCAATCGATAATTATTTACCACGCCTTGTAGGAGCAGGGATCTCTTGTGTTGTCGTTTCGCAAATAGAAGATGCAGGGGATAAATCATCTATCAAACGTGAAATTTCCCGTATTGTTACTCCGGGGATACGTTACGAAAATGATGGTATTGATGAGCGTGCCTATAATTATTTGGCAACAGCGGTTTTGAGCGCACATGGTTCTGGTGCATTGGCATTTATGGATGTTTCAACAGGACATTTTGCACTTGAAGAAGTTGAAACCGTTGATGAATTACTAGATAATCTGCAGCGCATAATTCCCAAAGAATTAGTTATTCCACAGACGCTTTATGGAGTAAAAATAAATCAAGAAAAATGGATAAAGCAAGTTAAGCAGGTTTGTACACAAATCGGTTGTGCTATTGTGCAACGCTCCTTTGAGAAGGGAGCAAAAAAGTTTTTACTCGAAAAATTAAATCGTTATTCTAATAACAATTTACTCCAAGACCAAAATTTTCAAAAAAAAATATTTACACTTTCTGATGAAGGATTAACTGCGGTTGATTCAATTTTAAATTATGTTGATGATATCTCCTTCGGGCGTCCACCACGTATTTCAAATTTTAAAATTGAGGATAAGCGTAATTTTGTTTTTATTGATGCCGTAACACGTAGAAATCTTGAATTACTTAATACGGCAATTGATGGTGAAAAGCGAAATTCATTGCTTTATCATATTGATTATACTGCGACTTGTATGGGAGCACGTCTTTTCCGTGACCGCTTGCTTTCTCCTTCGCGTTCAATAGATGAGTTAAATTATCGTTATGATATCACAGCTGAACTTTTGGCAAATAATGATTTGCTTATTGAGCTGCGTGCAGCATTTGCTGGTATTCGCGATTTAGATCGTTTAATTACCCGTATTGTTAGCGGACGAATTACTCCTCGTGATTTAGGAAATTTGCGTGATTCACTTGCTGTATTACCGCGTATTTTTGAAATCGTACAAAATTTCGGGTCTCCGTTACTGCAACAATTCATTTTGCAAATTGATAAATTAGATGATCTTGTTTCTGTGTTAACTAATGCTCTTCTTGACGAACTGCCAATGAAAATTACAGCGGGAGATATTTTTAAGGCGGGTTTTAATTCTGAAATTGATGAATGGCGCGATTTAAAATTAAATAGCAAAAGTATTTTAGAACAGATGGAGGGGCGTGAACGTCAACATACGGGGATTAACTCATTGAAAATCCGTTATAATGGCGTTTTTGGTTATTTTATTGAGATTACAAAAGCGAACTTAAATAAAGTTCCAAGTAATTATACGCGCAAGCAGACGACTGTAAACAGTGAACGTTTTATAACAGATGAATTAAAAGAAATTGAACAAAAAATTTTGACTGCAGATGTAAAGCAAGCTGATTTAGAAAAAATTTTATTTAATCAATTGCGTGAACAAATTTCCGGGCAGGCCAAGCGTATCCAGAATGCATCCGCGTTAATAAGCTTACTAGATGTTTTTGCAGCAAGTGCATTTTTAGCACTTAAACAGAATTATGTGCGTCCAGAAATAGTTACTGATAGTGTCTTATATATTAAAGGTGGTCGTCATCCAGTCGTTGAAAATGTTATTGGTGTTCATAATTTTATAGCTAATGATGTACATTTGAATTGTGAAAATCGTTTTGCAATTTTAACTGGGCCAAATATGGGAGGTAAAAGTACATATTTACGTCAAATTGGGTTGATTCAACTAATGGCGCAAGCAGGTCTTTATGTGCCGGCGAAAAACGCGCGTTTAGGCATTGCTGATAGAATTTTTACACGAATTGGAGCTGCTGATGATATTAGCAGAGGTGATTCAACCTTTATGGTTGAAATGCGTGAAGCGAGTGTTATCGTAAAAAAGGCTACAGAAAACTCATTAGTATTAATTGACGAAATTGGACGTGGGACTGCTACTACTGATGGTCTTGCATTGGCGACGGCAATTGCTGAATGGTTAAATGAGAAGGTGAGATGTAAAACAATTTTTGCAACACATTTTCACGAATTGACTGTTTTACCGCAATCTGTATCTTCCGGAATGTTTTGCATTAGGGTAGGTGTGGTTGAGCATGATGACGAAATTACTTTTACACACAAAATTGAAAATGGTTTTGCTAATAGAAGTTATGGTATTGAAGTTGCAAAAATTGCTGGTTTGCCAGATAAACTTTTGAAACGTGCACAGGCAATCCTAGCTACTTCGGTAGCAACAAAAGATATTTGTTTACCTGAAAATACGGATAACGAATTGTCTAATTCGTTTGATAGCGACTGTAACTCAAACGATGAATTATTAACGGAGTATTCTGAAA
>JAVBQZ010000160.1:0-2937 GCA_031548505.1 Bdellovibrionota bacterium
TTGCTTATATTTTTCAATAATCGTGCGAATTTGATTAGGATTTAAAACTTTTCTATCTAAAGCATTTTTCTCATAAGGCAAATCTTCGTCTAGCTGCTCATAAATAGTTCGGCGCGTTTTTCTTTCGCGAGCTAAAACAGGAAAACTTTTATCTAAAAGTCCGCCGTACTCACTAACCTCTGTTTTAATTCGCAAAACTTGATAATCAACATTAACCCCATCAACAACGGAGCGTTCATAAGGATACTCTGAAACTAAATTTTTATTGAAATAACCAAAAGTTTGTTTAGATGGTGTGGCAGTTAAACCAATAATAAACGCATCAAAATATTCCAAAACCTGCCGCCAATTTCCGTAAATACTGCGATGACATTCATCAACAACAATGAAATCAAAATATTCTATAGGAAAATTTGAATTATAACTTATGTCTTTAGGCGGAGCCACATTTGGCATTTCATAAGAAGAAATTTCCTCATCAACTTCACTATAATCAGCCTCACCGCGCAACATTGAATATAGTCGCTGAATGGTTGTAATAACTACCTTTGCATCTTTATCAATTGAATTGTGCTGTAGATGCTGCACAATATATGTATCTACAAATTTACGATTATCATCTTTAGTAATAAAATTACTAAACTCTGACTTCGTTTGTCGCCCAAGATTATTTCTATCTACTAAAAACAAAACTCGTTTAGCATCAGCATATTTCAATAATCTATAAATGAAATTACAAGCAGTATATGTTTTACCTGCCCCAGTGCTCATTTGAATCAAAGCTTTTTGCCGATTTTCAGCCAATGATTTTTCAAGTTTTGTGATTGCTTCAATTTGACATTCTCTAAGCCCCATAGAATTTAAGGGCGGCAGGTCAAGCAATCTATTTCGTAACGTCGCATCAAGTGGTTCACACATCCATTCCAGCAAAGTTTCAGGTTTATGGAAGGCAAAAATCCGACGTGAGCGAGAAACTTTATCCCGCGTATCTTTGAAAAATATTTCACTACCATTGCTTTCATACAATAGCGGCAACGGTAATACCCAATTTCTAACCCAATTAGGAAGGCTTTGACTATAACCTTGTGATTGCGTCTCTACTCCACTTAAAGACACGCCAGCTTTTTTAGCTTCAATAATACCTAACGCTTTACCTTCTATAAAAAGTAAATAATCAGCAAAAGTTCCGTCATCCATTGCAACTTCGCGAACTGCAACCCCCAAAGCAGCAGTGCGATTAAATTCTTCACGATTTTGAATAGCCCATCCAGCTTGAATTAATAATTCATCTATTAATTTACGTGTAGTTCTTTCAGGAGTTTCTAATTGCGTCATACTATATTAAATTCATTTGTTCTAGCTAACAGTTTTATTAAAACTCAATAAACGCGAATATATACTCCTGCTACTTGAATTTTCCTGTACAGCGTTTGTAGTTTTTATAAACATTTTTTTGTTTTGCCATCGCTTCGCGATGCTTTTAATATTATAAACAGGAGTATATTTGTATATGGTTTCGCTATCGCTCCACATACTCATGCTCCTAAAAGGTTATAAAAATACTGGAATTCTCAAGGAGCATGAGTATATACTTTTATTGCTAAAAAAGCCATTTTTTACATTTGCCAATAAAAAAGAAATACAGGAAAAGACTGGAACAGACTCTTAAGCTATAAATGATACAAAGCAATATTCTAATTGATTTTATATAGAATTATCATGTTCAGCAAGATTAAGTGATTTCGAGTAAAAAGCCTTGCAAAAATTACCTATCTTCAATGGTAAAGTTTTAAATTCATATATTTCTTAGCAACTTTTTGCGCCTTAAACTCATCTTATAATGCATGGAAAAAATCAATTTTTATGAAAAAAATCTATCTATTTTACAGAAGGTAAATCCGGAACTCATTAGAAAAATTAATGAACTTAATTCAGAGGATTCTTCCTTAAAATCTAGTATACAAGATGGGAACTTCTCTCAATTATCTATCAATTGGTCACGCCAAAACATAAAGCCAAATGCAAATTTTATTATCGCAGGAATCGGCGAACATATTCTCGTATTTTCCAATCAGGGCGCAAAAATTTCTGCTATTCTCGAACTTAATTTACAAAATATTAAGCAAACATTAGAGAATTTTGACTTCACTGCAATTTTACAGAACACGAAGATTTTAACATCTCAACAAGAGTTTTCTGAATTTCTCACAACTGATTTCAATACAACTGATTTTATAATTTTTCCAATTGCTTTGGAAGAAGGCCGCGAAATAATTGAAACGTATAAGCGGATATTCTACTATAACAAAGGTTGCTTCAATTTTATGCCACGTCTGTTAGTTATCGGAGAAACAGATGGAGAGAGTTCACAAACAAAAATCGTTCAAAATATCTACCGACAATTCTCAACTAAAGCGCAAACCCATGTTAACATGACTCCTTGTATGCTGGATAAGCAGCTTGCTTTTAAACAATTAAAAAAAGATAATCCAAATTTTAGTGGCAACATAAATGATTTATATAAGCCATTTATTTCTTCAATTATTGCCGAAAAATTCAAACAGGATACTTACGATATCTTCATCAATCTATTCAACGCTACAATCTCACCGGCGATTCTAAAAACTTTAAATTCTTTTGATATTATTAGCGCTATTTATATTGGTAAATTACCTCGACACAAAGAAGATATTGAAAATTTACAACTATACAAGGTTATCTGCACTAGTGATGAACAATTAATCGAAGAATTAGAAAAATATGAAATTTACGATACTATTCTCGTTAAAAGCAAATCAGATGAAAAAGATAATGAGCTTCTGAGAGAAATTATGACTCATATCTATATGCAATTTTTTAATTTTTTAAATACAAAATTATGTAAATTTTATTGGGATAAATTTGACATGATTGTTGATGAACAACATGAATTATTTC
>JAVBQZ010000022.1:0-13051 GCA_031548505.1 Bdellovibrionota bacterium
GGGGGGGACGTTAGGCAGGCGAGGTATGTTTGTCTAACGTTTAAAATATTTAGGCAAAAAACCTAAAGTTAGTAAATCATTATTGATTTGATTTACTTGTTCAATCTCTCTTCCAAATTATTCAATTCCGTTTTTAATTCAGCAGGAAGTCTGTCGCCAAATTTGGCATAATGTCCTTTAATAAGTTCAATTTCTTTTTTCCAAGCCTCTTTTTTGACATCTAATAATTCGTCAAGTGAAGAATCAGTAATATTTAAACCAGTCAAATCCAAAGCATCTTTTGTCGGGATAAACCCGATTGGGGTTTCATGAGCTATTGCTGTGTCATTAACGCGTTCAAAAATCCATTTTAATACACGACTATTTTCGCCATAACCAGGCCATAAAAATTTGCCATCCCTATCTTTGCGAAACCAATTTACGTAAAATATTTTTGGTAATTTATCTTCAGTCGTTTTTTTACCAATGTTAATCCAATGTTTAAAATAATCGGCCATGTTGTAGCCACAGAAAGGGAGCATTGCAAATGAATCATGACGTATAACTCCGGTAGTTGCTGTGCTTGCTGCAGTTGTTTCTGAAGAAACAACTGAACCTAAGAATGTACCGTGATTCCACGAGAATGCCTGATGAACTAGGGGCAAAGTTGAGGGGCGGCGACCACCAAATAAGATTGCCGAAATGGGAACGCCACGTGGATTTTCCCAATTTTTGTCAATTGTCGGGCATTGTTTTGCTGGTGCAGTAAAGCGAGAGTTTGGATGTGCGGCGGGCATTTCACTTTCCGGTGTCCAAGGTTTCCCTTTCCAATCAGTTAGTTTTGTTGGTTTCTCCTTAGTCATTCCTTCCCACCAGACATCACCGTCCGGCGTTAATGCCACATTAGTAAAAAGTGTGTTTTTTGTACAGGTAAGCATTGCATTTGAATTTGATTCCATTGAGGTCATTGGTGCAACGCCGAAAAATCCTGCTTCCGGATTAATTGCATATAAGCGTCCGTCATCGCCATATTTCATCCATGCGATGTCATCGCCTACACATTCAACTTTCCAGCCGGGAATAGTTGGAATTAACATCGCAAGATTCGTTTTCCCACAGGCACTTGGGAAAGCAGCAGCCATATATTTTTTATCGCCTTGTGGATTTGTAATTCCCAGAATTAACATATGCTCTGCAAGCCAACCGTTTTGATGCCCCATGGTAGAAGCGATACGTAATGCGAAACATTTTTTCCCGAGTAGTGCGTTTCCGCCGTAACCTGAACCAAATGACCAAATTTGTTTTTCTTCAGGAAAATGAGATATGTATTTTTCTTTATTACAAGGCCATTTTACGTCTTTTTGTCCTACTTTTATTGGTGCCCCAACTGAATGCATGCAGCGTACAAAATCGCCGTTATCAAGCGTATCTAGCACTCTTTTACCCATTCTGGTCATAATTCGCATACTAGTTACAACGTAAGGTGAGTCAGAAAGTTCAACGCCTATGTGCGAAATGTTAGAGCCGAGTGGTCCCATACTAAAAGGAATTACATACATTGTGCGACCGTGCATACAACCTTTGTAAAGTGCACGTAATGTTGCTTTCATTTTATCCGGTGATTCCCAATTATTTGTTGGGCCGGCATCAATTTGATTTCTTGAACAGATAAAAGTGCGATCTTCAACACGTGCAACGTCAGTTGGATCGGATTGAAAATAATAACTATTTGGACGTTTTATTTCGTTTAGTTTTACGGCCATTCCGCTGGCAACCATTTGATTTAAGAGTCTTTGATTTTCTTCTTCTGAACCGTCACACCAATAAACATTATCTGGCTCACACCAGCTAGCCCATTCTTTTACATATGCTTTGAGTTTTTCATTTTTCGTGAGTGATTCATTATTAGTTTGATTGCAACAATAATTAGAAAATAAATTTTTAATTTTTGCGACAGTCGAAATATTTTTGGTAGGCATAATTTTTTAGGATGGAGTTTATAGATTTATTTATGTCCCCTGTTGGTTGTCTCATTTACCGGCTTATTATATAGTGCATTATATGATGGTTTATATATATTACTATTATTACGCATTGGATAGTATAAGTTATTATGTGGTGTTTTATCATGATAATTGTGTCTATTGTGGTAACGATAAGGTACCTCAACATAATTATTATAATTTACGGTTATATTTGTTTCGTATTGTGAATTTTCTTCTTCGCGAATAGTTGTCCAATATCTTTTTTTATTTTTATCAGTACAAATTTTTATTGGAGTCTGTTGGCCAGTATTTTCAGTCGAACGGAAAATACTACATTTGTCAGTATTATTTTGTTGAGATTTGAATGGAATATCTTGACGTTGGTTATCAGCATTAGCGATTGATACTAATGGAAAAATAATAAGTAGGAAGATAAAAGAGAATGATGTAGATTGTTTGAAAATTTTAAAATTCATAACTTTATTTTTCAGTGCCCATAATTCATTGAGTTTTTATTATATTTATCATATCATAAAATGCATCTTAGATAAACCCCAGTCCTCTTACTCGCATGTTTGAATATTTCGATATAAAATCATTCTTATCTCCAAAGTTATTAACCAGTATTTCTTGGTTTTGTGATGAACTATTGGAAATATTTACCATTCTTTATGTCATATTCTTTGTTATTTCTGCTTTAAGGATTTATTTCAAAATTGAATTAAATAAACAGCATTTAGAGCGTTATTTAAATGGGCGCAGTATATTTGTTAAATATATATTTGCTATTATTTTAGGGGCACTTAATCCGTTCTGTGTTTGCTCAACATTAGGGCTTTTTGCAGGCGGAGTTTTTAGAAATATTGGGATGGATGTTTTTATTGTTTTTTTGATTGCTACGACTTTAATAAATAATATTGTAATTGCTTTATTATTTAGTTCATTAGGATTCGCAGTCGCTTCTTTATATCTTCTCATTGCTATGCTGATTGCTTTTGTGGGAGGTGTATTGTTTATGAAATTAACTTACAAAACGAATAATAGGCTTATATTTTCCGGAGAAAATCAACTTGCTATTTTAAATTCGCATTGTAATTGCCATTGTCATGATAAAAATGAAAAGTTGAACTTCATTTCATTAATGAAAATGTCAAATTCTCACACTTTAATGATAATTAGATCATTCGCGCTTTACATAATAATTGGTTTATTCCTTGCTTTACTAATTCAAATATTTGTTAATCAGGAAATTATTGCGGAATATATGAAGACGAATAATATGTTAATTGTTC
This sequence comes from Bdellovibrionota bacterium, assembly GCA_031548505.1. Classification (GTDB taxonomy): domain Bacteria; phylum Bdellovibrionota_C; class UBA2361; order SZUA-149; family JAITKM01; genus JAITKM01. The sequence goes on from JAVBQZ010000022.1 coordinate 3,257, forward strand.
CGCTTTCTGCACTCTCCGGATTTGTTTTATGTGCTAGTCATTTTGGCATTATTCCGCTTGTAGAAGTTATAACTAACAATGGTATACAAATCGGAATAACATTTGTTTTAATTATGAGTGCGCTTTCATTTTCTATTCCTGAATTAGTGATTTTAAAAAAGATTTTAACTACCAAACATATTGTTGTATATGTTACATATTTGTTTATTGCATTTAACTTAGTCGGGCTGTTTTTAAATAATTTTATTTAAATATGTTTACTCGAAAAAACAAAAAATTATTCGCCTATATTTGTTTTATTGTTTGCTTATTGTTTGTTCCGTGTCTAGCGCTTGCGCAACAGATTTTTGAAGTTATCGGGAGTGATGGTTCTACAACTTATACGACAATAAGGCCGAAAAAAGATAAATATAAAGTAATTCAAACGACAAGCTATTCTCGGATGAGAAGCAAAGATGAATCAACCAATACAGCTAATTGGGTGATGAGATCTATCCGTACGAATTATGACAATTATATTTTAGCAGTTTCAAAACGTTACGACGTAGATCCAGCTCTTGTAAAAGCAGTAATACATATTGAGTCAGCATTTAATCCTAATGCGACCTCATGGGTTGGTGCACAGGGTTTGATGCAGTTGATGCCGGGGACTGCAAAACGTTATGGTGTAGAAGATGCCTATGATCCAGAAGATAATATTCGTGGTGGTGTCCAATATTTGAAAATGCTTTTAAACCGTTATGAAGGGAAATATCGTCTCGCGTTAGCCGCCTATAATGCAGGTGAAGATGTTGTCGATCGTCATTATCAAATTCCAAATTATAAAGAAACGATGGCTTATGTAGAGAAAGTTGAAAAAGCCTATCAAGCTTATCAAAAGAAATTTAGGTGATAATTAGTATATACTCCTGTTACTTTAATTTTTCTAAAAAGCGTTTGCAGTTTTTACAAACATTTTTTTTATTTAGTTATCGCTCCGCGATGCTTTTATTATTTAAATAGGAGTATATTTGTATATGGATCCGCTGCCGCTCCGCTATGCTCATGCTCCAAGAGGAGGCTGAGGGAAGGGGAATTTCATGGACATGAGCATAAATATATCTACCTTATTGACATATAGCATCGCCTTCTATATATGCCTGCGCCTGTTTCGTTCGGAATAGGTTTGATATTTCACTATCTGCATTCTTTACATTTTATTAAAATTAGGTGTTATTATGGCTTCTTTGTCAAAGACAACAAAATCAAAACGTCGTATTAAATGGGATAAACAAAACAAACGTCGTCTCGCTGCAACAAAGAAAAAACTTACAAAGTTGAAAGAGCAAGGTGCAATTCTTTAATTCCCTTCAAGGTAAAGCCCAATAAAACCGATATCATACTCATAGAGCATAAGTATGATATCGGTTTTTGTTTGTTCGATAAGATATTGCTGTTGTATCTCTTAGTAATAATTATGAAGTACGAATTGCATATTGGTTTTTTATGTCAGAAAGCCCTAAAAAGAATGTAGAGTTAAATCGTAGTGCACGCCGGGAGCGTTTGACAAAAAGTTTAAACATATTGCGAGAACGAGTCCGTTTAATTGAGTTAGAATTAGAAGACTATACTAATGATTACTTCCGCGTTTGTATTTTTGGAAGTGCGCGCATTAAACCTGACGATAAATTGTATAAACAAGTTTTGCATCTTGCATTTTCGTTAGGCGAGCTTGGTATTGATGTTTTAACTGGCGGTGGGCCGGGCATGATGGCAGCTGCGAACAAGGGTATTATTGCTGGCCGTGGTGCATTTGATACAAATAGTCGCTCAATCGGTATTTCTGTTGATTTGAGTACACAACCAAATTTTGAACCATTGAATGGGCATCTTGATACGACACATCACCATAAAAAATTTTCATCACGCTTAGATGATTTTATGAGATTATCTAATGCAGTTGTAATTACAGCAGGTGGAATTGGTACACTACTTGAAGCATATTATACCTGGCAGTTATTGCAGTTAAAATTAATTTCACCGCGCCCATTAATTTTCTTGGGTTCTCAAATGTGGGGTGGTTTGGTGGATTGGATGAAGAAGGAACAATTAACGGCTGGGTTAGTTAGTGAACATGATTTTGATTTCGTTCACATAGTAAATACTCCAAGCGAAGTTGTGGAAATTATAAATAAATACCATGTAGAGTGGAAAGATAATATGGCGCAGGAAGGAAGAATAGTCTAATAAATTTTCTACAAGAATTTCAATTTTATTAGTCCTCTTTTTAAGTTCATATGTACTCACGGAGCATGAGTATATACTCAAACAACTAGAGTTTTCCTGTATTAGTTTTGAAGTTTTTATGCTTCTTCTTACTTGGTATCGCTTCGCGATACTATTTTTATCCTTAAGTTTGAGTATATTTGTATATGGCTCCGCTGGCGCTCCGCATACTCATGCTCCTAAAGAGTTCTAAGAAATCGGAAAAAATCAAGGAGCATGAGTATATGACTTTCCCAGTGGCAATTAATTACGCATCAAATATTCCACAATCGGCTTTTACATCTAAAATCGTATTAAGAACTGTAGTGTCACCAACATCTGTTAAATCAATTTCGTGAATTTTATTTGGGAAATTTGAGATTTTATAACGCATTTTATCGTTATTATTCGTAATATTAAATCTGAAATCCAAATCAGGGAAACGATTAGTTAATTCACTAACTATAAGAAGCGCGTTTTTGCGTGTATTTTCATTCTGTTTCATAAATTTACCTGTTAAAACCTAATTAACCTATGTTAACTATAACTATGCTATCCTCTGTTTCTTAGATGTGGATGAATAGATAGTTGTTTCAACTCATCGTAAAAATATTAAAAAGATTGAATTTTATACTTTAAACTAGGTATATTAACGAAGTACATTTGACTTTTTAATCTTGAGATTGGAGAAGCTATTTTAAAAATAGGTAAAATTATGAAAAAGATATACGATAATACTCTAGAGCCCGATTATGCAATACTTGTTGGTGTTGGCATTAATAAGGTAATAGACGAGGGGGCTCTTGACGAGCTTAGTGCACTTGCTGAAACGTGTAATATTAAGGAGGTCGGTAGGGTAGTACAAAACCGTAAAGATATAGAAACTACGTTCTATATAGGCAAAGGTAAAGTAGATGAAATAGCTAATCTTGTAGAAGAGAAACAGGCTACAGTCGTAATATTTGATGTTGAGCTTCCAAGTAGTAAAATTAGAAATCTTGAGAAGGCACTTGGTGTTGTTGTGTTAGATCGTAGCAAAGTTATCCTTGATATTTTTGCTATGCGAGCGCAAAGTATGGAAGGTAAGTTACAGGTAGAACTTGCGCAATTAAAATATAACAGTACGCGTTTAGTAGTAGGACAAAGTGGTTATATGTCGCAGATGAAGAGTGCAGTCGGAATGCGCGGGCCAGGAGAGAAAAAACTTGAATTAGATAAGCGGACTATTAAAAACCAAATAGCTGATTTAGAGCAGAAACTTAAAAAATTAAGTGCAAACCGAAATCTCAATAGAAAGAGTGCTAACCAAAGTGGAAAAAGTCGCGTGTGTCTTGTAGGTTACACAAACAGTGGAAAGAGTACACTACTAAATACCATTTCAAAAACAGGGGTTTTAGCTGAAGATAAGTTATTTGCAACTTTGGATCCTAAAACAACAAATATTTATATTGATGGCACTCAAATTCTTTTGACTGATACCGTCGGTTTTATAGATAAACTCCCACACGAATTTATAAAAGCCTTTGAAAGCACATTAGATGAAGTAAGATATGCTGATTTATTATTGCATATAGTGGATGTGTCTAATCCTAATTTTTCTACACAAATTCAAATTGTTAATGATGTCCTTGCAAAAGTTGAAGCGAGTACCGTGCCTACAATTTTAGCGCTTAATAAGGTTGATATTTTAGATAAGTCTGAAATAGAAGAGTTAGAGAAACAATTTGAAGGTGAGAATCATGCATTTATTTCGGCTAAGAAGAATAAGGGTATAGATAATCTAAAAAAAATTATTTGCCAAAAGTTGTTGCCAACAACAATTTAAAAATTTCATGGAATTTCTGGTATTTCCTGAAATTTTTAGTAATAAAATGAACTAACTATATATTTTGTTACTTGGGTTTTCTTGTAAGTAATTGTAGTTATGCTTTGCTCTGCATGTATAGTAATGCTTGCAAAGATTCAAAAGCGCCCAGAAAATTTAAAGAGTATGAGTATGCGCTAATAAGCAGACAGAAAAATCCAAGTTGCAGGGTGGAGGTGTTTACCAAGGTGGAAAAACTGGGCTAACAAAAGAAAGAGATTATGAATTTTGAAAAGCCGAGAACAGAATATTATGAAGGTTTAAAAACTTTCCAGCAGTATACTAATCAACAAGATCGGCTCAAGATACTTTTGGATAAATTTTTATATTATTTCAAACATGAGTTAGAAAAAACGTTATTGAGTAATAAAATAGAGCTTAATAAAAAAGCCCCTTTGGAAGCTCTTTTGATAAAACCTTTAATTTGGAAGGATATTGGTAGCGGTGACGGGACATTCTCAGCTAAAGTATTAGAAGTTTTAGAAAAGAGAGGATTTATTTTGCCTGACTATGAAGGTATTGAGCTTAACGATTTTTTTGTAAAGGCGTCGAAGCGTTTTCTAGCTAATTATCCCAATGCTAGAATTACTAAAGGAAATGGATTTAATTATACTCTTCATTCTCGCGATCAATGCGATGTGGTTAGTGGTTTTAATGCGCTATATTTTGTTAAGAATTTTTCTGCCTTTAGAGAAGATTTAGAAAAGGCATTAAAACCAACAGGACTAGGGTTATTTATACAAAATACTTTTTTCACCGACAAAGCAGGTAAAGTTTTGATAGGAAATGAATATAGTAGTTATACTATTGCAATTCCAACGGAAGTATTTTTCCCTACTATATCTAAATATGGGTTTGAACTGATTACCAATAAAAGCAGTGTTAAAGACATAGAAAACGATATATCTCTGAGTGAATCTGAAAAACACGATATAATTATAACTAAGAAAATTATCGAAAGCATGGGTGGAATTTCTATAGAGACCGATGATGGTCAACGTAATGCTAGGAACTATGCCAAGCGTATATTAAGTAAGGAATATGGAGGAGAAGGACGTTATGTAAGTGATAATGTTCTCCTAATATATATACATCCTGAGGCGCCATTAATTTTAAAGCAAATTATTAGAGATGTAATAGAAAATGTTCGAGCTGAACTTTCTAAAGAAGCTTCTTTGTCGCCAAGAAGTAATTTATATTATGATATAAATACTTCGATTGATGAGCACATACAGCCACAATTAATTTTTCATAATATAGTAAAGACTTTGTTAATTAATAATTATGTTCTTCCATCTACAATAAACAATAAAAGGAAATCTGTTCTTGATGTAGGTTGTGGTCAAGGGGGAGATATACGTAAATTTTATAATGCGCATGCTGATTTTGTTGTTGGTTTAGATTCTGATTGTGCTAATTTGTATGGAGCAAATGGTGCAATTGCACGGTATGAAAAACTTAAACATAATCCGGATTTTTCCAATTTCCCCTTAATGGAATTTATTAATGCAGACTTTACTGTTCCTTTAATAATAGAGCAGCAGCAGAGGATTATTTCGGATAAAACAGAATCAAATGTAAATTTGATGAAGAAATATCTTAACAAAAAGTTTGATATACTAAATATGCAATTTGTATTTCATTATTTTTTACAAAATGAACAAGTGTGGAATAATGTATGTAACAATATAAACCAATTATTAGATAACGAAGGGTATGTAATTATTACTTGCTTTGATGCACATTTGGTTGATGCAGTACTGAATGAGAATAATGGACAATTTACACAATATATAAATATCAATAGGGAATCTATAATGCTTCATGATATAGTGCGTGATTATAAATCATTTCTGATAAATAAAGATAAGCGAGGCCTTTATAAATATGGAAATGCAATTAATGTCCATGTGGGGAGATTTATGTCATCAGGTAGGTATGATACAGAGTATTTAGTTGATAAAGATTTTATTATTACTGAATTAGAAAAAAAATGTAATCTGAAGCTAATAGAAACGGATTCATTTGCAAATGTGTATAAGAATATTGATATATATGTTAGTAAAGTGCGTGATAAAGGAGCTAAACTAAAAATGCAAAATGCTTTAGACAAATTGAAAGCATATTATATTAAGAACAGCATAAATGAAGAATGTTTGAAAATAACGAATTTAAATAAATTTTATATTTTTCAAAAAGTTATATAGCTGGATGACTTTTTATCCAGTAATGCAGGGCCAGATAAATTCACTCCGATGTACTATAATACTTTGGGTTAAATAGGCCGTGTTTACAGCGTGTCTATAATTTGCTTCTTGAATTTCCCTGTATTTTAAATCCATTTTTGGAGCATGAATATGCGGAGTGCTGGCGGAGCCATGTACAGTATACCACGCTTACAAAGAAAAAATATCATCGCACAACCTATTCCAAACAAGGGATAACCTTAAAAAGCTAGAACTCTTTACTGGAAAACTCAAGTAGCAGCGATATATACTCCTGTTACTTGAGTTTTCCTGTATTAAGCCTTGTAAGTTTTACAAATATTTTCTTGTTTTGTCATCGCTTCGCGATGCTATTTTCATTATAAACAGGAGTATATTTGTATATGGCTCCGCTAGCGCTCTGCATACTCATGCTCCTAAAGGGTTCTAAAAAAAGGGAAAAACTCATGGAGCATGAGTATATTTCTAAAAAGTTTAAATAGTTTGACTATATTTATTTTTAATAAATACTGAAGTAATTATGAAAGTATGTTTATATCTTGGTGTTTTTGATCCAATAACCTTGGGGCATATTAGCCTTGTTAACCAAGTTATCGAGGAATTAAATATAGATAGATTTATAATTTTTCCAATCATTTCTCCCAAACATAAACCAAATGCTACGCCATTTGAGCATCGCTATAAAATGGTAGAATTAGCAATTAAAGAGGTAGATAAGGTAGAGGTATCAATATTGCAGCCTATTGAAGGTTCTAATTTTAAATCAATTTTTCAAATTATCAGAAAGAATTACCCTAATGACGATATTTATTATTTACAAGGTGCAGACACATTTATAAAAAATAATGAAATTGATAAAATTATAGAATTTGCAACACCAATAGTTGCGACGCGTGAAGGAATGATTGCCAATGATGTATTTCAAGATGAATTTACAAATATAACAAAAGGGCTATCCAAAGATATAATAGTTATTGAGGAAAAGTTGAAGTACTGTTCATCGACTTTTATACGTGATAACATTTTTAATGAAACTAACATAAAAAAATTTATCTTAGAAGATGTTTATCAGTATATAATTAAGAATGCATTATATGCCTCTGCAACTTGAATTTTCTAGTAAAGCGATTGTGTTTTTTATAAATATCCTTCTTGTTTAGTTATCACTTCACGATACTATTTATACTCTATCTAGAGCAGTATTTTTGTTACTTATTTATTAATAATCAAAAAGATGCTAGAATGACCATATTTAGAATAACTTAGATGCTGGAAAAGTCATATCATCTTTCTTAGAGTTGAGCTGCTTTGAGACAAACAACACCAAATTTGCCTTTCATAACAAGATAATGTTTCAAGTATCGACTACTACAAAGACATCATGATGCAAAAAATCATTAGCTTGGAAGAATTTAGACATATCATTACAACTAAATGTAATTTTAGATGTTTGCATTGTTATTTAAGTGCTGGAGAAGAAATAAAAGAAGAAAAACTTTTAGACGAAGAAGCATTAAAGCGTTTTTACCTGAAGTATAAACCCAAAATAGTTTCTGCTACTGGAGGAGAACCTTTGTTAAAAGAAGAGGTAGTGCTATTTATTGGAAAAGTTATTAATATGTATGGAGGAGCCCTAGAAATTGTAACAAATGGTAGCTTAATTACGACAGAGTTCGTAAAGCACATCAAAGAAATAAATCCCAAAACATTTTACCAAATATCATTAGATGGGTTTGATAGATATCATAATTATCTTAGGGATAATAAGAACGCATTTAAACATGCTATGGGGGCTATTTCTATTATACTAAAAGAAAATGCAAAGCTAAAAGTTCGCCTTACAGCGACAGATGAGAATTTTAAAGATATACAGCCATTAATAGATTTACTAGACACTTATGATAGTGAAAATATCGATTTAGTTATTAGACCTGTAGTGAATATAGGGAGAGCTAAGGAAAATAGATTATCTTTTTCAAGAAATTATACAATATTAGATGGATTTAAATCAAAGAAAATTCGTATTTGTACAATAGACAATGAAGGGAAGTGTGGCTGTGGAGTGAATACTGTAGCAATAGATCCCAAAGGCGATATTTTTCCTTGTAATTATACTATCGGTAAGCAGAAATTTTCTATGGGCAATATTTTTACAGAAGATGTTGACATATACGAGAATGGAGAATTTAAAAATTTTAATGGGACATGCTATGCAAGACATATGCAAATGTTTGGGTAGAGTGATTAATGAAATATAATATCCATAATGAATATATCAATATAGATAACTATAGTCCTTTTTGGCATGTTAATGAAGTAAGTGAGGAATATCAAAAAACGCCGTTTCTTTTGCCAATCGTAAATATTTCAGAAAAGAGCGTACCAGTCCATCCAGATACGTTTAACGACTTACTATTAAATGAAAAAAGCATTGTAAGAAAAGTAAAAGTATATCCTACATCTTCCTATAGAACTGTTTATGAAGAAAATGAAAATGTTTTTATTAAACTAACATTACTAAGAAATATTACTAGAGGGCTTAGAAATTTACCTAATAAAGAGTTAGATAGGAGTATAGAAGCGGGGAAAATTTTAGAGAAAATACAAATAGATAGGTTTTATTATTTAAAAGAAGAACCTCATTATGGGGAAGAAGAAGTTTTTAACTATATTGTTAGAAAGATAGAATATCCTGATATGATGCCTCTATTTTATGTTATTAAATCAAGATATTTTAGCAAAGAAACAATACAAGAGCTTATAAAAATAATAACAGATATACTGTTACAATTTATATCAAAAGGTATTTACTTAGAGTTTCACACACAAAATATTTTGGTCGATGACTTGCTTAATATATATTATAGAGATCTAAGTGATGTAAGAAGCACTAAAAATGAGACGTTATTTCCTAGTTATTATGCTAGTTCTACAATAGGTGAAGTAAATAGTTTGTGTTTTGATAAGACATTTTGCAGTCAAAATTTGGATCATATTTTTAGATATTATACGGATATTACTAAAGCTGAAACCAAGGAATATATTAGGCATTTAATTCAAAGATATAATATAGAATTTCCAAACTATTCTGTTGCTTTCCCGACGGATAGTACTGAAAGAAAATTAGTAAAAATAGAATTAAATAATTACAGAGCTTAGTCTATTTAGTTGTCGTTGAAAAATCATTTAGCATCTTAAATTAGCGTTAATCCGTCAAAAAGAAATTGTGAATTGTACGTTATTACAAATCACTTCTCCCAGTTAGCGCGTGCTTAATCGTACTTTGGTCGGTAAATTCTAATTCTCCGCCTTTTGGCAATCCTTGGGCTATACGTGAAACCTTTACGTCGAACTGTGTAACTTGTTTGGCAATAAACATTGCAGTCGCATCGCCTTCGACTGTCGTACTAGTTGCAATAATAAGTTCATTTAATTTTGTTGGTATTTATGGATTCTAGTTAT
>JAVBQZ010000017.1:0-10863 GCA_031548505.1 Bdellovibrionota bacterium
TTTCACTGTTATTATTTGCTGTTCGCGATGTTATGTTCATACCTCATCCTTAAATATTTATAAATTTATCAAGCGAATAAATATTACCTGGGTGTACAAAGATTTTTTTATCGAGTTCAAGTTTATTGAGTGCTGACATTGCCAGATGCGTATCAATACTTAAATTATTAATAATACCATCGAGATCGCAATTATCATTCTCTCGAATTATATTTAAATTTTTTGTTTCAAGATCTGCTTCTGATTTTTCATTTTGTGTCTTGCTTTGAATTTGTTTCTGTCCTTCTAAAATATTTTTTAATTGTAGAGGTGAAAAATTATTTAAAATATCTTTAGCACAGGTGATTAATGATGCGCCTTGTTGAATTAGTTTATTTGTTCCAGTATTATTTGCATTATTTATTGCCCAAGGAATTGCAAAAACATCACGCCCTTGTTCAAGCGCAAGGCGTGCTGTGATTAGTGATCCGCTTTTTTCGCGAGCTTCCACAATGAGCACGGCAGAAGAAAGTCCACTGATAATCCTATTACGTGCAGGAAAATGAAAATTTTGTGGTGGCGCAAATATTGGATATTCACTTAACATTGCTCCGCCTAGTTCAATTAAGTGTTCGACAAGTTCGATATTATGTTTGGGATAAATTGAAGATACACCTGAACCAAGCACGACAATCCCTGGTGTAATTTTTGTATTATAGTTTTCTTTTGCATTTGTGCAGGCCGCAATTGCCCCCAAATGTGCCGATGTATCAATGCCATAAGCCAGTCCGCTAACAATATTTATTAAGTGATAGCTAAGTTCCTCCGAAATTTTCCGCGCGATTTTTTTTCCTTCAATGCTTGCTTCGCGCATGCCGACTATTGCGAGGTTGATAAGTGGTGCACTTGCTGATATTGCCGGACTTGAATTATTATTTTGTGATTTAGAGGAATTATTTGCAAGATTGGCTTCGAGATTTCCGCGCACAAAAAGAACCAGTGGTGGAGTTGCAATTTCTTTAAGGTTTATAGGGTAATTTTTGTCTAATATATTGATATGCCTAACGCCGTTTTTAACAGCTTCATTTATGTTATTTTCAGCTTCATTCCAGGCTGTTTTCGAGATTTTTTGGAGCAAATGTTTTATGTCGGAAAATTCACCATTCAGATGTACTAAATAATTTACAATTACATCTTTGTCGGCTTGGGTAAGCGATTTTTCAATGCTTAAACTACGTAGCAGAACGGAATATAGGTCATTATAAGATTCTTTATATTCGGTAAAATTATTGAGCATATTATACAACCAAGTTTAAAAATTATAATAGACCTTCTGCATAGAGAGATTAGAATTTCGCAGAAGGTCTAATCTTTTTGAAGATGGAGGTATAATCGAAAAGCATGCTTTCTTATTTCTGTGTGGAGTGATGGGGAATGTTGTTAGGTTTAAGTGGCGTTTAATCTAGAGAAAATTGCTTGTGTTTAATTTACTGATATTAATATATTAAGTTATATTTCAAATGCTAAGAAATAAGAAAAATTAAGCGCCACATTCTATCATATTAAGGATAATGAGATGAAAAAAGTAATTTTAGGGTTAATAGTTGTCACAATAGTAGTAGTCGGAATTTGGTATTATAAAATTAAGACTACTACTACGCCTATAACTAGTAAGAGCGAAAAACCATTAATTAAAATTGGTATGAACATTCCGCTAAGTGGTGAATTTGGCATTATGGGACGGAATGCCAAAGGTGCGGCAGAGTTAGCACTAATGGATCTGGATAAGTCGAAGCTAAAATATAATTACGTGCTTTTGTTTGAAGATAATGGGTGGGATACACGTAGAATTGCTACCGTCAATCAAAAATTTGTTAATATAGGTAAGGTAGATGCATTTATAAGTTGGTCGTCAAAAATTGGAATGATAACAAATCCAATTGCCGAAGAAGAACAAATTATCAATATTGGTATTTCTTCAAATGCAAATGTTGCAAAAGGTAGATACAATTTCATTTATTGTACGACACCTGAAAAGCAAGCGGAAAAAATGGTAAACCAGCTAAAGAAAGCAAAAGTACAGAAAGTCGCTTTGTTAACACATATTGACCAAGGAGCTGAGGCAGGGGCAAGTGCATTAAAATCATCATTAGATATGGCAGGAATAGTTCATACTGAAATTAAATTCAATCCATCTGAGCAAAATCCGAGTTTGGCCATTCATAAGCTTATATCTCAAGGTTATGATATGTATATTTTATTATTATATTCTCCGATGCTAGATATTGCCATCAAGCGTTTTAAAGAAATGGATGATAATGCTCAGTTAACTAGTATTGAAGCCTTTTCACGCCTTGAAAATAAAAATATTGTCGAAGGGATATGGTATGTTGATGCTGCAGATGTGCCTGAGGCATATTATGAAAAATTCGCTACTTATAACCAATCTGACAACTTTGCATATGTTGGTTTTGCGTATGATGCTGTTGGGTTGCTGGTCCAGGCCTTTGAAGCAGCAGATACGAAGGGACAGGCAGTTGAAGAATTAACTAGCCTCAAGGAATATAAAGGTATTCTTGGAAACGTAGTACAAGATGAAAATGGTATTTTTTCACCGGATGCTGTTATTAAAAAAGTGGTCAATGGAAAATCTATTTTAATAGGAGAATAGGTCACAATTTCGATTCTAAATATGCCTGCAAAATTATGCTCGCGCTAACCCTGTCTAGTGCAGAACTTTTTTCCTTATTTTTTAATTTGCTACCTATTACAATCTTCTCTGCTTGATTTGTAGTTAGACGTTCATCCCAAAATATAATATTCGGTAATGCTATAAAAGTATTATCCTCTCCTGCAATTTTATCAGCAAAGACATTACTCTCTAGATTTATATCATTTTTCAAGAAAGTTATTAATTTCTGTCCGAGTTTTCTAATTTTTTCAGCGCGCTTTCCTTCAATTCCGCTCATTTCAAGAGGAAGACCTATTATAATTTCTACAATTTTATGTTTAATAATAATTTTCTTGATATGGACAAATAATTCCTTTAATGTTTTATGTTCAATCGTAGTAAGGGGTTGTGCAGTTAGCCCAAGATTGTCAGTTATTGCCACACCAGTTCTGGCATCACCAATGTCAAGCGATATAATTTTTCTGTTACTTGTCACAAATGCTAAATTTTAAATGGATAATTTGAAACGCCAAACGCGAAAACTGCAATTTAAGAATTTTGACTATGATTCTACCACTCCGCCTATCTTTTACCGTAAAACTCAAAAATCTTTTCTTTCCGGTGGAAAAAGAAAGCAAATTTCAACGCAAGACACGGTTTCGACTTTAGCGATAATTCAAGGGCTTTTCAAGAAACTTTTTGTCCCAATAAGTGACCTCTTTTATTTAATTTACCAGCTTTGTTTAAAATCAAAAGTCGTATTAATTTGCGTGCTTGCCACGTTAATATTAGCAGTTTCAATTTACTATGACTTTTGGTCATACTCACCAAAACTATCGTTAGAAGGTAGCAAGGCATTTTTAAATTTAACTAATAATATTGAAATGCCTGTACTCGCTCGTCAAACACCAACTAAGGCTTCGGTATTTATTAAAAAGGGTGATACATTAGATTCTACGTTAAAAAAGTTTGGTATTGCCGAAAAAGAAGTTTTAAAAATTAAGTCAGATGCCAAGAAGGGAACTGTTTTAGTGCCAAATAGCGGAAAAAAGTCTGCTTCTCAAGAGGTTTCGGCCAATGTTGGTCTAGATATTGCGATTGGTGATCTGCTTGAGTTTGATTTAACAAAACCAGATGTTGCACTGGTGATACATAGCAAAAAGAAAGTCATAGCAGTTGAAAAGAAAGACGATGGAAATTATAAGATTGAAAAACTGACTGTGGCACGTGCTGAGATGGAAAAAACAATACAAGGAAGTATAACTGCTTCGTCTTTTAAAACAAGTGCGAGAGCATCTGGCCTAACAGATGATACGATTGATAATTTTGTAGATAAATTTAGTACGCGAGTAGATTTTAATAGATCGTTAAAATATGGTGACAGGTATTCTGTAATTGTTAGTTCAAGTCAGTTGGAAGACGGACGTGCGTTGCGTGAAAATGATATATTAGCAGCTGTGATTAGTCAGAATGGTAAGGATTTGATGGCAATTCGTTATGTTGGGACTGATGGCAAAATAAGGTATTTTGATGAGACTGGTTCACTAATTGGTGATTATTTTTTACGTTACCCAGCAAAGTTTACCCGTATCTCAAGCATTTTTGGGAAGCGTTTTCACCCAATATTAAAGCGTAGTCGTCCACATAACGGAGTCGATTTCGCTGCGCCTGTCGGAACACCTATTCGTGCCACTGCTAATGGTGTAATCAAGAGTAGTGGGCGAGATAGGAGTCGTGGAATTTATATCTATATTACTCACAATCGCCGTTACATGACAAATTATTACCATATGTCTAAATTGGCAAAAGGTATAAAGACAGGCGCTCATGTAAAACGTGGGCAGGTGATAGGTTATGTTGGGAGTACTGGATTATCAACTGGGCCGCATCTGCACTATGGATTTTTTGATAACGGAAAGTTTGTAAATCCACTAACGATTAAGTTGCCAGTTTTAGATACAGCTGAGAGAAATTCAAAAATTGATGCCAGCTATTTACAACGCGTAAAGATGACTTTAGAGAATTTGCAAGAAAATTATAGGCAAGTAAAGCCAACAAAAGAATTATAGAGCAATGTACAATTCACAATTTACAATGCACAATTCCCCTCTCCAACACCACCCAATAAATAATTCGTAATTTAACATTTCCTCCCCCAATTTATCCTACTAGGTGGATAGGTTGGGAATTGTACATTGTGAATTGTGCATTACGTATAGTTCAAAGGATAACCGTTATTTTAATTTATCCCCGCGCATAACTTGCCACCAGGCGATCGCTCTGCGAGCATTACTTCGTTTCAGCAAATTTTTTAAACGCTCTTCTGGTACGGGTGTGTTTTTATTTTCCTCCACAAAATAAATATCCGATAAATTATCGATTTCAAACCAAAAATCATTAGTTACGATTGCATTATTAACTCCTCCTGCGCCGAATGGTTCCAGCGATGATTTCTGTGCCTTTTTTACATTTTTTCCCCGCCGTGTTTTGACGTCATTAAGTAATGATTTTCCGTAAGTTGAATATTCAAAATTTTTCGGTGCAATTAATTCAACTATGGTTGGTGCAATATCTAATGAATCTCCTGCAGTCTTTAGTTTCTCGCTTTTCAATTTATGTTTAAATAATTTTTTATTGTAAATTATAAGTGGTACAGCATTCCTATACTTAATATTCCCACGGTTTTCTTTAAGTTCTTGTCGTGACCAGTGGTCACCGGTAATTATAAATAAACTATCGGGATACTTTTTTTCCATTTTCTCAATAAATTCTCCCATAACTTTATCTTCATACCAAAGGTGACCAAATGCAGTATCGGTATCATGAGATAATTTTAGTTTATCAAATACCTTGCTGGTATTGCCTGGTTTATAGCCCTCTTTTGCGATATCAATTTTGAAAGGTCGATGATAGCTAAGGGATAAAACGACATTAAAAGTTGGCACTTGTTCGGTTAGGGTATTTTCATAAAGATAATTAAAGGTATCACCATCAGGAACCCCCCAATCTCCAAAAGGAAAATTCGGATTTATTTTATTAGCACCGATTATTTCATCAAAGCCTTGGTTGCTCGTAAAAGTACCGATGTTTTGCCAAGTAAGATAACCGGAGTAGAAAAATTTTGTTTTATAACCGAGCGTTTTAAATGTTTCAGCGAGAGAGGTTGGTACTGTTTTCGACATTTGATTTTGCCAAGTAAGGGGGAGGTCTGTTTGTGGCAAGCCACTTAAAATTGCAGAAATCGTCGAGGTCGTACCATGACCGGCAGAGATAAAATTTGTATAAAACAATCCTTTATTGGCAAATTTAGTCCCATAATTCACGAGTCCAAGCTGCGAATACGGCTCCAAAAATGGCCATAAATCATAGCTTTCGAGGACAAGCAAAAAGATGTGGCGAGGCTTCGGGATAATACCTGCGGTAGATGTTTTGGTTTTGAGACAATCAGAAATACTTTCACATTGTTTACCAAAAGTTATTTCGCTTGCGCGTAAAATATTCTTGTCTGGAATAAAATATGGGAGCTTTTTTGAATCGCTAGTTTTAAGATGCCTCACAATTGCTGATTGAAGGCATTTATAATAATTAGGAATAATTTGGTTAAGAAAAGTATCTTGTGTTTTATCAATATCTTGAATTTGCATCGGGCGATTTCTATAACCACCACGAAGTCCACCAATTATAAGGATGATTAAAAGCGTGACGATAGCAAAACGATAAAATTTATGTGTTGGCGCGGTATTTTGTATTGTTACACGCTTAGTTAACCATTTTAGCGATTTTATCATACACCAACTTCCAATGATTAGCGCGATGAGAAACCAGATAACAGGCGAATCTTGCCAAAGCGTTTTGAAAATTGCGATTTGGTCATCATAAACCATACCTAGAACCCAATGGTTGAACTGACTTTTATATTCTTGGAAGAAAAATAAATTCGCCATAGCTAAAAATAACGTAATCGGGCAGGCGATGTTAATTACGGAATTGCGAATAAATGTGCAAAGCGTGCTGCATGCACTTGTACAACATTCATTATTGCAGGCTTGATTCGCAATCTCATTTCCATTTTTGCGAAAATAACGCTGGAATATTATGTATCCCCAAGAGAATATGAGTATTAACAAATTTGGGACAAATGAAATTATAGCAATTATAGTACTTGGAATTAAATCAAATCTAAATCCGATATAAAGGACTTGAGCTAAGTCGTTTGGGGAATACTGGATGATATTTTTATCGCTGAAGATAAAAAATAAAACAAAGCGATAGAGTGTAAAAAATACAATAAAAAAAAGAAATACAATAAAATCACGTTTTAGATTTACAATAAAGTTTCGCCAATGTTCATCGCTAATATAATTAAGTTTTTCTGTATCAATTGATTTCATTTCTTTTTGGTTTTAATTTATCTGTTTTTCATTTCAAAAATTGATTCAATAAGCTGATTAGTGGTGCGCGGCGAATTACAGCGGATCACATTTCGTGAATTAGCGTTTAGTCCCTGCTTCTGCCAATTTGCACGGTTTTCGTTTCCCCAACGATAGATAAATTTCATGTTTCCCAATTCTTTGATTATACTACTCCAAGTTGTTTTTTGTGGGCAATTATGTACACAGCGACGAAGAATTTGCCGATAGTGAATGAAATTGTGATAGTCAAGGAAGATGGAAAAATCGGCAGAATCCCAAACAGCTTGCGGAATTTGCCAGACATTAGCTTCAGCAACCCAGCCACCAGTAATACGATTAGCTGCTTCTGTTGCTGCAAGATGTGGATTAACATCAGTATGAAAATCATCAATGTGCAAGTGAGTTAGGCCAAAATGATTGCAAAGTTTTTTGGCTAATGTTGTTTTCCCACTGCCAATTTGCCCTGTAACAATAAAGCGAGAATTGCCGGATAGATTCTTCAGCAAAGTTTCCGATGCTATTTCGGGGGTAATGTAAGTTGGGTGTTGGTCCATTGTCTTTTAATATCGCATTATCCTTGCTTTCTTAAACAAAAATAACAGTTCTTGTTCAGCTTGAGAATATGAAATTCCGGAGGTGCCAACTTTTGCTATTATAAGAATATCTAAATTATTTTGTATTTGTGAAAGTTCTTTTCTAAATATTTCGCGCACTAAGCGTTTAATTTTATTTCTGCAAACGGCACGCTTATCAACCTTTTTAGTTACAGTGATACCGAGACGCGTTTGCCTGGCAATAGTTGCGGTTGTTATGGCGGTTGGTTGCTGCTTTTTGTAAATCAGCAGGAAATGTTCGGAATGTACTTTTCTAGAATTTTCTTGCATCGCCAAAAATTCCTTGCGCTTTTTAATTCTAGAAGTTGCAGGGAATTTTTGGGATTTTTGGACTATATAATTACTCTTTCGAAATTGCATTAACTGATTTAGTTAGGCGGGAAATTTTTCTAGCAACATTGTTTTTATGTAACAAACCTTTGTTTCCTGCCTTAGCAATTATGGAAGTTGCTTTCTTTAATCCAGCAGTAGCTTTAGGTGCATCTTTTGCGACAGTAGAAGCCTTAACATCTTTAATTGCTGTTCTCATTGTCGAGCGCTTTTGTCTATTAGCTGCGTTTAGCTTTTTATTTTGTTTATTTCTCTTAATTGCAGATGAATGTATAGCCATAATATTATTTAAGATTTTAAAGTTGATATTTTCAAGGTTTGCCTCAAAAAGCGCGCCCCTATAGAGAATTTAATTAAAAATGGCAATATGCTCATGCTTTTTAACTTTATTTACCCTAGGCTCCTAAAACCAACCGTATTCCTGCCAGCAATTGTTGGCTGTTGAATGGTTTTGGTAAGTAATATTCAACCTTATGTTTGTCATATCCTTCGGCAATATCTTCGGGATTGCTATGACTTGTCATTAAAATTATTGGGATATGTTTAAGTTCAGGGTTTCCTTTGGCTATATTGATGAATTCGTAGCCGGATAATCCGGGTAGCATTAAGTCGGTAATAATTAAGTCCGGTTTCGTAGTTTTTAGAATTTCAAGTGCTTCGGTCACGCTGGATGCGTCAACTGTGGCAAAATTGTTGGATTGAAGAATTCTAATGGTAAGATAACGTACTGCAGGTTCATCATCAATAATTAGGATCTGGAGATTAGTATTTGCCGGCATTATATTCATTAAGAAAATATTTATCAAGTCCGCACTCCTAAATAATAAAAACCGCATATTCAATAGATTTTTTTGTATTGTGCTATAATGTAGGTTAGTGGTTAATCGTTAACTGCATATTATTAAGCCTTAAGTCTGTTTTATAGTCCACAATTAAGATTTAAGATTTGGAATAGACTTTCGCAGAAGGTCTAATTATCTCCATCCTATCTTATGTAAAAATAAATAATTTAGGGATGGGTTAAATCTTAAATTTATAATCATTATTATAATCTTTTTTTATGAAACGAAAATTATTCTTACTTATCTTTTTAACTATTATTTGCGCTGGTGGGGGATGGTATTTGTTTGGTGGTATAGATAGTATAAAAGAAAAAAATAGGGCAGTAAAATTGTTTCCAGAAATTGCCAATAAGGTTGCAAAAATAAATATTGAACAGGGGGATGTTATATTCACTATGCAATTAGCGGACAGTGGTGGTTCTGGTTTGCGTTGGGTATTACCTGATTATGATTTTTATCC
This sequence comes from Bdellovibrionota bacterium, assembly GCA_031548505.1. Classification (GTDB taxonomy): domain Bacteria; phylum Bdellovibrionota_C; class UBA2361; order SZUA-149; family JAITKM01; genus JAITKM01. Next base: position 9,309 of record JAVBQZ010000017.1, read on the forward strand.
TGCAGATACAGGGAAAGTAACTTCATTTATACTTAGTTTTGCAAACCTTGCATTGTCTAAAAAATATACTACTGATGAAGGAAGGTTTGCTTCACTTGGAGTCAGCGATAATAGTGTTGAGGATGGATCATCGCGGGTTACATTTTTAGGGCGTGAGGGTGAGGAGCTTGGCTCAGTTATTTTAGGTTTAGTTCCGTTTTCAAAAGATAGCGCAGGTATGTCAACTTCCGAACCGCTTGGGCAATATATTCGTAAAGCCGGAGATAATCAGGTATATTTTGTGAACGACATAATTTTACCTAAAACAAAAATAACTAATTGGATTATTACAAATCTAATTACTGTTGATATAAATCAAATAGTTAAAATAATTCAACAGGATACTGCGGGGGCTGGCGTATTGTTTATGTTGAATGCTTTGCCTGGTAACCCAAACGATGTGCAATTTAAATTAGATACAAATAATGATATGGTTTCATTAAGTGATGAGCAGATTTATTTGGTGAAGTCCGGAATTCAAAATTTTCAAATTGAAGACGCATATAAAGAGGCGTCATTAAATGAGGTGGATAATCCTCTTTATGGAAGATTAAATTTTGATTTATTAACAACTTATGTTTTAAAAAATGGTGTTATTTATAAGGTTTATAGTGCTGAAAGTTTTAAACGCACCTATGTAAAGATTGAAGTTGGTTTTGACGAAAATGTATATAAAGATTACTTGTCAGTGGGAAAAGATAGTACCGAGACAAGTGGTGGTATTCAAAATATCAGGGAACAAATTGCACGTGTAAATCAAAATTATGTTGGTTGGGTGTACTTGGTTCCCAAATATGCGAATGCTAGGTTTCGTATAAGGTAAATAGATGATTACGCTTCAACAAATTATAGATGCTGTACATACGTATATCCCAGATGCAGATGTGGAAAGTATACGTAAATCCTATAATTATGCTCAGCAGTGTTTTAGTTGGAAAGTTCGTGAATCGGGCGATCCTTATTTTTTGCATGCTGCTGAAGTTGCCTACTTAGCAACAAAACTAAAACTAGATGTAACCTCTATCGTTGCTGCCCTCTTACATGACGTTGTTGAAGATACTCAGGTAACCATACAAGAAATTCGTGATATATATGGAAAAGATGTTGCTATGCTTGTGGATGGTTTGACCAAGCTAAATAGCGTGAATTTTAATTCAAAAGCTGAACAACAGGCTGAAAGTTTTCGTAAAATGTTATTGGCAATTGCACGCGACATTCGTGTTTTGCTAATAAAATTATGTGATCGTCTGCATAACATGCGAACTCTGCAATACGTATCAGAGAACCGGCAGCTCCGTATTGCACAAGAAACAATGGATATCTATGTCCCATTAACTTATCGGCTAGGTATTTATTGGATGAAGTCAGAACTGGAAGATCTTTGTTTTAAATACTTGAAACCAGCCATCTATAATTCCATTTTAGAAAAAATTAATCAAACACAGTCTGAGCGTGATACTTATACCGCAATGGTGATTAAAGAAATTACGCAAACCTTAATAGATAATGGCATTCA
>JAVBQZ010000013.1:0-11803 GCA_031548505.1 Bdellovibrionota bacterium
AGTGCCCCCATACTTCTATGATGGGCGCGCGCGCTGTCCTATGCGGGCTTAGTTCAGTGGCTAGAATGCTTCCTTGCCAAGGAAGAGGTCGAGGGTTCGAATCCCTTAGCCCGCTCCAAAATTCTCTTCTTATTTTAAGAACTTATTCTTTATTTTTGAAAAATATTTTCTTATTACTATTTCTAAATATCTCCTTCATACCACATTCATACCAAATTAAACCGCTCCTTATGGAGAATACAGATATAAAAATGCCCCCCCCCTCGCTTTTGTGTACATAAAGAAATAAATAGACCACTGTTATTGACTAAAGAGCTTTAAAAGCATCAAAATGGTATAGAATGGAATGTGAATAATAAATGATAATTCTTAACTCCGAATAAAGACGAAAGCATATTTTCAGATATTATTAACAATATCATAGCCGATTTATTACCATAAACTACACCTGGGCTAGCTAAATTACTTAAGACTTAAATTAATATTTACCCTATGTCAGTGTGAGGAGATTAATAACTTAATTGAAATTTTCAAATTAAGTTATTATCAAGATAATGATAACTTTATAAGATATTAATGACTCATAAAAACTATTAATTAAATATATTATGGCTAACAACAGACCCTCTATACCAGAAAATATAAAACATATCGTTAGAAAAAGGTGTGGATTTGGATGCGTTATCTGTGGGAGCGGCAGGTTCAATGATTAAGTGCGAAAATTAAGTAATTCGTTGTGGAATACCTCGTGGGGGGTTAGCCAGTCTAAACATTTGAGAGGCATATTGTTAATAATGGTGACAGCGTTGTCAATATCAGCCTCAGATAATAAAGTCCAATTAGTCTTTTTTGGGAAGAATCGTCTAAGGATTTTGTTTCTATTTTCAATACTACCTTTTTCCCAGCTATGATAAGGATAACAGAAGTAAGAATTAGTGTTAAGAACTTGATTAGTTAATTTGTGCAAAACATTTTCCGGACCTTGATCATAGGTAATAGATTTTCGAGCTTGTTGAGGTAAAGGTTTTAATATATCGACTAAAGCATTGTGCATTTTCATAGATGTTTTTCCAAACAAATTTTTAACAAAATAAAATCTACTTTTTCGTTCTACTAGGACAGCAACAGCAGATTTGTTATCAGAAGATACAACAGTATCAGCTTCATAGTTTCCAAAATCAATTCTTGAATTAACAGATTCCGGTCGTTGATCTATAAAAATTTTATCTGAAATAACGTTTCTCCTTTTTCTAAGTGCAGCACGTTTTTTTCTGACTGGACGTTGTAGGGGTAGAAATTTTGTGAAGTACTGGCAATCAGCATTAATCCATTGATAAATGCTTTCGTAATTAGTTTTTTGTGTTAGATTTTCTCTGTTCCAACGTGCAGCAATCATAGCAGGCGACCAATGGAAATGCTCTAGATGTTGTTTAATATATTTTTGTAATTCAGGATTATTTAATCTGATTCGTTTATGCGCGACTTTCATTCGTCGCTTAGATATTTTATGTGCGTTAGATGGTATGTATGTCTGACCATTATGCATAGCTAATTTTCTCTCTCTTTTATTTGAAATAGAATTTCTGCTAAGCTCACGGTAGATAGTACTAATATGACGATTTAATAAAAGCGAGATTTCTTTTTTGGTTATTCCTTGATTTAGAAGTAAACCGATTTTTTCTCTTTCTTGCGCAGATAAGTGACAATAATTTTTATTTATAGTAATGGTGTTCATGATAGTGATATTTAATTTTATGGTTAGTAAAATTTTGTGAGGTATCACTATTAGGAGGTTAAGTTTTATTTTCAAAACTTAACCTCTTTTTTTTATCCGAACTATTTCAGCTCAATTCACGACAAATCTTCGCGGTTTATCCCTCGCCGTACGGCGAGGGATAAACAAGAGACTAGCTCTTCTTCGCATAATTGTATGATTTCACTTATATATTAATTTTCGCACTTTGATATTGAAGATGCAGAGCCCTTTGTATCACTATGAGCACATTGATGAATTCTCAAAAGTAAACGAACACAACGAAGATAATATAACCCTTTTATGCGGAACACATCATGATTCAAAAACAAGGGGTAGACTTACAAAAGAAAAAATTATCGAAAAAAATAATAAACCGTATAATATTACTAATGGCCATACATCGAAAGAAGGTATTTTTACCTTTCTAAAAAATATTAATAAGGCTCAAATTTGTGTAGCGACAAACAAGTTTAATTTCACCTTTTCTAAAGACTCTAACACATTTCATTTCATAGAAGTATCTGGTACTCCTCTTTTAAGTGTAAAAAAAATAGAAAATGAATATTTTATGAATGTTCTCCTGTGCGATAAGAATAATAATCTCGTATTAGAGATAAAAGAGAATGAGCTAATTCATTCAATAGATATTTACGATGCTAAATATGAAGGTTCTCATCTAATAGTTAAGAAAGATAAAAATAATATCCTAATAGACATTGAGTTCAAAGCAGACGGAATAATTAATGTAAATAAAGCCCACATGTTTTATGGAGGCCGTGAGATCTATGCTGATGGTAAGAACCTTCTCGTTAACTCCACTTCTATCCTTCTAATGTCTTGTTGTGAATTTAATGGTGGTAGATGCGCTATAGGAATTTAAATTAAATACAGGGGGGAGGGGGGGGCATTATGAAAACACCCTTTGTGCCAGTTATAAGCAAAGATCTTAATTACTCCCTTTATTAAATATCAGAATATGTGGTGTGAATCCGCGTCTAATTGAAATACTGACTTTCCCGTTTTTTGCAACTGCTGGAAAGATACGCTGCAAAGCGTCTTTTGATTTAACACTTGTCTTATCTATCGCTATAATTACATCGTTATCTTTAAAGCCAAACTTTTTAGTCACTTCATTTGCACTAACCAAAGTTAATTTAACTCCGTCACCTGTACCATCATGTCCTTTTAACAGAGCCGTATCAAAGCCAAGTAAAGCAAAGGGATCTTTTGTCGCTGCAAGTTTGCTAAGATGGGCAGAAGATATGGTAATATTCTCAAGAAGTGGCTTATTATTAGCATCACCTTTAATAATATCTTCACCGGAGACAGAAACTCTAATTGGTTCAGCTATTAAAGCATATTGTGAAGTCCCTTTCGCTGAATTAGTATCTTTTAATTGCGATGCGAACTGCGATTTTGGAGTTTCGGAACAGGCTGATAAAAGAGTAATAACAGATAGGGATAAGGTGTATCGTAATAATCTTTTCATAAAATAGTAATTATTGCTTTTTGTACAAATCTTTCAAACAATCGTCCAAACGCTGTGAAACATCATCAGGAAGATTAGGCTCGGAAAGAGACATAGCAGTATCAACTATTTGCTTCAATTGGTTAAATTGATTACGACAAAAACGGCATTTTTGTAGGTGTTTTTCAACAAGTACTTTATCTACAACATCAAGCTCATCATCTAGGTAATCGTTTAATTGTGAAAATGAAATTTTACAAGGTTTAGAACCATCCGCAATATCAAACTGGAAATCCTTTTCGTTTTTATTCATAATGACCTTACCTACAATAGACTTTTAATTCTTAAAAAATCAAGGTGTCATTATTTAGATGCTTAACGTCAAAATTTAGTCGCAGAATGTTGAGCAATATATAAAAATTAATAAAAATTTAAGTTAAAAATACTGGAATTCATCGATAAGATGAGTGTGTAGAGAATTTTAGCGACTCATTTTGATTTACTAAGTATTAGTATGTGACTCAGCTATTCCACGTTCGCTGGAGCGGATGAAATCAATCCAGGCTGCGATATTTTTATTAGATTTTATATCGTCATCTAATCCGGCAATTTTTTGCTCGACGATACCGCCTCTAAAAAACAAAATTCTATAAACCTTACGAATCATAGCGATCTCTTCTTCTGAAAAACCGTTACGTTTAAGAGCAACAACATTAACACCATGCAAAGTCGCATGATTGCCCTGCGCAATACAGTAATTAGGAATATCTTTACCCACCATTGAACCGCCAGACAGCATTACATATTCACCAATTCTTACGAATTGGTGAATAGCGGTAAGTCCACCAAGAACTGCATAGTTAGTAACTACTACGTGGCCTGCCAATGTTGCCGCATTAGCGAAAATATTTGAATTTCCAACGATACAATCATGGGCAATATGAACATAAGCCATTAACAAATTACTATCACCAACTTTCGTCAACATCCCTCCACCTTCTGTCCCTAGTTGCATTGTGACACATTCACGGATTGTATTATTATCACCAATAATTAATTCCGAATCTTCACCGTGATATTTCAAATCCTGTGGAATAGCACCAACCGAGGCGAATTGAAAGAACGTATTATTCTTTCCAATCGTTGTTTTGCCATCTATTACAACGTGTGGCCCAACTTTTGTATTATCGCCAATTCTAACTTTCTGGCCAATAATAGAATATGGGCCAACTTGCACGCCTTCGCCAAGTTCTGCTTTTTTATCTATAATTGCTGTCGGATGAATTAGAACTGTCATATCAATACAAATTAAATCTTCTTGCAAAATCCTCACTTCGATCGAAGATATTATTAAACTAAAGCTGCTAAAAATCTAGCTTCCGCAGCTACTTTGCCATCGACTGAAGCCACACCACGCATTTTCCAATAACGCATTTTCAATGTTTCATTAAACATTTCTAACTTCAATACATCACCTGGTATCACCTGTCTGCGGAAACGTACGTCATCTAAACCTGAAAGAACTACTAACTTGTCGGCAGCAGCCTCCGTAGCTGTTAATTTTGCAAAAATTGAACCAATCTGTGCTAAAGCCTCAAGCATAAAAACGCCAGGCATAATCGGACGACCGGGAAAATGCCCTGTAAAGTACGGCTCATTAATAGTTATATTTTTGTATCCGACTATATGTTCACCTTTTACAAATTCTGTAATTCTATCAACGAGTAAAAAAGGGTACCGATGTGGTAATAATTCACAGATTTCCTGCGTAAATAAAGGAAGTTCGTAACTCATAATTTTTTAACCTATAAATTGTGAATACTGAAAAATAAATGGTGAAAGAGGAAGCAAAAACTATATTCGCTTTCTCTTTCACCATTTACTACTTACTTTTAAAAGTTATTTTATGGATTTTGAAACAGACGAAGTTATATCTATTGAATCCGTAGAATAAATAGCTTGTTTTTTGTCTAAAACAACCGAATAGCCTTCTTTCTTTGAAATATCTTCAACTACAGCAATAACCTTTTTATAAATATCTTGTAACGCAGCATCTCGCTTTTTATTCAGCTCCTCTTGCATATCAGCCGCTTCTCTTTGAAGCTCTCTTTGTTTTTTCATTAGTTCGTCTTCTTTTTCAGCTTTTACCTTCTCACTAAAACTATCCCTTTTATCTTCATAGCCTTTAACTGACTCTTCAAAACTTTTCTTTTTCTTGTCAAACTCTATCTGAGATTTTTTCAAATCATTTTGCAAGTCCTTTTGAATTTTCTTACCTTGGCTAGAATTAGCAATAATATCTGCTAAATCAATAACTGCAATTTTCCCTGTTTCTTGCGCGCCAGCAAAAGAAACAAACAAAACAAGCGAAAATAACGATAAAAATATTCTGTTCATAACATATCCTAAAATGAAAAAGTGTCATAATTAAAAATGCCGCGAAAACGGCGCATGAAAAATGTGCGTTGGTGCTTATATAATGGGCGAAGTTTAAGCAAGATTAAATTAATTATACATTACAAAATCCAAATATTTTCTTCACAATTAACCGTAAAAAAGCCTTTTTCGTTCAAATGATTAGCACGATTATAACACATTTCTGAACCATCCATCTGTCTAAGAATTCCACCTGCTTCTTCGACAATACAATGCATAGCGCAAACATCCCATTCATTAGTTAAACCAAAACGATAATACACATCTGCTTTTCCTTCTGCTATCATAATACCTTTTAGCGAACTTCCTACCGAAACGGTTTCTTTAATAAGATGCTTTTTATTCTCTATTAATTTAGATTCTTGTTCACCCGAATGTGTCCTACTCCCAACCCAGACTAAATCAGATATTTTGCTTGTTACAGATAAGCGCTTTGCTTGAAATAAATTATCAAAATTTATTTTTTCGATTCGTTTGAAAGCTCCATATCCCTTAACCGCATAATAAACTGCTCCGGAAGCAGGAATTGCAACAACACCGATAACTGGTTTCCCATTTTCCACAAGCGCAATATTAACGGTAAATTCTCCATTCTTTTTTACGAATTCCTTAGTGCCATCAAGTGGATCAACTACCCAACAACGCATCGCATTAAGCGGAACATCTGTTCCACCTTCTTCGGATAAAATTGGAATATCAGGATAAGTACCTAATAATGTTTTAACAATGATTGTATTAGCTTCAATATCGGCAAGTGTAAGTGGGCTTAAATCTGATTTTTCCTGAACAGTGCTAGAAAAATCCGTGTGATAAACTTCAAGTATTTTTTCAGCAGCTAGCTCTGATGCCTTAATTGCAGTAGTAAGTAGATTAGGGAGCATCATTGAGCACTCTTATAGTTTGAAAATTTAAGATTCTTACCCTCGTTAGTCCTCAAGAGTTCAAGCAGGTGGTAGATTGGACAATCCCCCCTTAAGTACGAACAAGAGATACTAGATATTCAAAGCTAAATCCTAGCCACTTTAATTGTCTGACCGGCACGCAATTTAGTAGGGTCTTTAATATTATTGTCTGCCATTAAATCCTTCTTTGACACTGAAAATCTTTTTGCAATCGAACCAATAGTATCACCCTTTTTAACTTTATAAGAAGTGGTTTTTGCCTTTGCTAGTGTGGTTTTGTTATCTGACTTTGTTTTGGCAACTGTTACTCTTGTACTTTCGTTTTTACTTTTTGCAAAAACCGTTGACGACGCATGTTTATCAACAATTCGTCCGCTTTTTATTGAAGCTACCACAGAATTCCCCAATCCAACCGGAACTTTTACAATATATCCAGCAGGAACTTTTGCCTGCCCTTTTTGAATTGGTGACATTAGCGCACGATTATACCAACAAAATTCTTCCTTAGATAACCCTGTTGCTTTTACTAAGGTATCATAATTCTCAGCAGAAGAAATCTTTATACTATCAACGTACCAAGGCGTTTCTTTTTCTAACTCTGGAAAATAAAATTTATAGTTTTTCTCAACTTCAAGCGCGGCAATAAATTCTGCATAGAAATTCTTAGATGCAAATCCAAAAGTTTTACCATCATGTTTTTCTATGATTGTCGCCATATCTTTTGTATCATGGTTTGCTGTCGCCCGAAGCATACCGCCAAGTCCATGGTTGTATGAAGTTATCGCAACTGGCCAAGCACCAAGCTTATCATGTGAGTTACGCAAATATGCCGCAGCAGCTTTTGTACTTTCAACCGGATCACGGCGTTCATCAATATTTTTATTCACCGCCATATTATAAAGACGACCAGTACTCGGCATAAACTGCCAAATACCAGCTGCGCCAACAAAACTATATGCTTCGTAATTAAAAGATGATTCGACTAAAGGTAAGCGTGAAAGCTCAACAGGAACACCGGCACGCGCTAATTCGTCTTCAATGATATGCAAATATCTACCTGAGCGGCGAATGCCATCCATAAATCTTTCTTTAATTCCTGTTTGATAGCGGACCTGTCCGTCCTCAAGTGCTAAACGGTATTGCTTTGATGGGTTTTGAAAGCGAACAAACTGCCTTTCAATTTTCTGTTCAAGTTGGTTCTTTGGAGACTTGCCTTCGGAAAGGTTTGTTAATGCAGTTCTTATTTTTTTTATTTCTTCGGCTGCTCTTTCTTTACGAATTTTGCGCAATGCAAAATCATCAGCAACCATACTTTCTTTTTCATAATCAACAACTGAGTAGGTTATCCATGGATAGTTACGATAATGAAAAACATCCTGACGCGCACCATATTTTGTAAAAATACTTTTCCAAAAATTTATTCTATCTTCCAAGCCATCTCTTGGAAAAAGATTCGCTGGAGCAACATAATTTATATTCGGTTGAGCACTAATTTGGTCTGCAGAAATAAAAAGTGACAAACAAACTAAAGCAAGGATAAGAATTTTTCTCATGATAGGTATAATCCAAATGATTAAACTACTTTCTTGATATTAAAAAACTGAAGTAAGTTTTTTATCGTCAAGAAATGAATTTTAATTTAGCGAAAGAGGCAGGACAGATAAATATAAAACTAACATCTGCACAAGATAAAACCACATAGCAGTTATACGCTCATCCACCCATATTGCAACATTTTGCGATAAAAAAGGTAGATTTAAGTAAGAAGAATAATAAATAGTTATTGATAGTCAATAGTTAGTATCAGATGCGAAACTTAAATATTAGAAGAAGCCTATTTTAATAACTTAACGCTCCCTATCTTTCCGTGAAAACAACGATATCAAATTACGATTAAATGAGTAAATAAAAGATTTTCAATTTTATTGAATTTGGCATGAAAGAGAAATTTATGATGACAAACTCTTTTATCGTTAGTTCACTTTCGCAAACGTGAACTTGTGCGACGGAAAATTCTATATTCAAAATTTTAGGCTTTATCCGTATCTCTTATCTTCTTGAACTCCTCCATGACTGCATCTGGACCAAAACGTGCTTGACGTTTTATCATTTCAGTTACTTGCGAAATCGTGCCGTTCATAACATTTACTTGTGATAACATAGTTATGATTTCTTGTTTGATATCTGCAGGCAAGTCTGCCATCTGTTTAACTAATCCCTTTGCTTGTTCTAATTCTTCTTTATTCACTTCCTTCGTTTTTTCAGCACTTTCAGCGGCAACTTCCGCAGCGGCCGCAAAAAATTCTATTTTTTGTGGGAGCGTTAAACTAGAAAAAAAGCCATTATCTTTCCTGTCACCCTGCCCAAGTGATGCTGAAATATTATGCGCGTTAGTTAAGAAATCTGAAATAAACTTTTGTCCCTGAGTAGAAAGAGAGTTTGCTTCATTTTTAGCAATAGTTACCGCTTGTTCCTGTTTAACAGGAATATTTACATTTTGACTTTGTTTTGTATTTTGATTTTGTGATGGTTGATTTTGAAGCATACAAATATGGGGAAATTATAATTTCGATTTAATTTAAGTCTAACTATAAATAAGTTATAACAAAAATATTATTTTATGTGACTGCAAATTAAATATAATTATTAATAAAAACAAAAATACAATGATTACGCGATATTAGTAATCGACATTAATCTTAACATGTCCTATCTTATCGTCACATATCGACATATACTATAGATTATATAAATATTATCTAAAAATTATTTTCACCGAATATTTGCTTTTTCTAGTATGAAAATATAAGGCGCGCGCGGTTGGTTTCGTGTATCGGATATATACACATATATCCTCCTCATATTAATTAAAGAATATAGGTGCAAATTATGTCTGTCAAACTTTCAAGAGAAGAACAATATGGAATTATGGCGCTTGTTGATCTAGCTTACAATTTGAATGGCGGTCCCGCACAAGTTAGACAAATAGCCAAAAGGCAAAATATTCCTCAAAGATTTTTGGAGCAAATTTTTGCTAAGCTAAGACAAGCTGAAATCGTTTCTGGGAAACGTGGCCCTCGTGGAGGATATTCACTATCAAAACCAGCGAGTGAAATTAAATTAGAGGCAGTAATGCAAGCACTTCGCCCACGACTTCAAGAGAATACGCGTGAGCATACACCTGCGCTTGTTAATTTAATTGATTCTGTTTGGACGGAAATTGATGATTCTTTTCAAACTAAACTTCGTCAAATTTCACTTGAAAGTCTTTGCGAAAAAGCGAAAAATTTTGATGTAAAATAAAATAAATAATAAGGCCCCTGCAACGAAATTAGTAGTATGAAAATCGTTTGCATCGACAAAAATCTAGATACGCGGACCGAGTTAAAAAATCTCGTTCAGTCTGCTTTTGATGTTGCTGCTGACTATTTAACTCAGCCACAGGTTAATATTTACAGCATTCCGACCGAGGAATTGCTAGTTAATTCTACCCCTGACATTTTATGTTTCTATGCTAAGGATAAGGTCGATTCAGCACTCCTACTTTGCAAAGAGCTAAGCACAATTTATCCTGACATACCAAAAGCAGTTTTTCTCAGCGAAGAATTATACGAACTGAAAAATTTAAATAAGTTTGAAAATTATTCTTGCGAGATTTTTTCTGTTACCGATAAGCCCGTCTCTATCATCTACAAATTAAATATACTCAAAAGAAAATTTTCAGCTACAACAACCGGTGCGTTAATCCAAGTTATCGGTGCAAAAGGTGGCGTCGGAACGACATCAATTTCAGCCGCTCTTGCCCACGCTTTCTCTGCTTACGGAAAATGTGCAGTCCTAATTGACCTCTCACCTACTAATGCCCTCCTACATTATTTAGCTACAGAGAAATTTAGTTCGCTAGAATATACGACTTTACTAAAAGAAAATACTTTACCGGATCAAATGGCATTGGATAACCTGCTTGTAACGGCAAAAAATGGCCTAACTTGTTTGCTCCCTCCAATTGGCTCAACAGACACACGCGAACTATGGTTACGAGACACTCAACGTTTTGAAATTACACTCGCGCTTATTGAAATATTAAAAAAACGTTTTGACATAGTTATCGTAGATAGTAGCAATTCTGAAGGAATTTTAAACTTTGCTATTCAATCTAGGGCTAATATTAATCTTTTTGTGACTTCAACCGACCCGGCATCAATTTATAATCTCAATCAAAGAATTTCTAATTTGTTTGAAAGCTCTAGCGAATCCGCACTTAAAATTATAGTCAACAACATAAACAAAAGCGATTTTAATAAAGAAGACGTACTAGATTTTTTATGGCAAAATCCAAATTATAGCGATGTAATTTTTGAACTTCCTGAAATTCCATTTGATAAAAATGGTGCAAAATGGATTGGTTCAGGTAATACTTTTTATACAGAATGCTCATCTAAAACACAAAATGCGCTTGATCTTATAGCTCATTCTCTACTCGTTCAATGCAAACTCGTACCTGATGACTTAAAAGCAGATGAAATTAAAAGTACAGTTCAAAAACGGAAACTCTCACTGATTAGAAATTCTACTAAACCGAAATTGCTAGAACAACCAACTTTTCATCTAACTGAACTATCAGAGAACAAGAAAAAAAATGATGAGGAAGTAATTAATGTGGATTTCCAAAATAAAGGCGATAATAGTGATAATAATGAAACATTATTTGAAATGCCGAAAATGTCTAAAATTCGCGGCAATACAGGACTTGAAATCTTGCTTTTCATTAGTGGCGCAGCAATTTTTGCAGCAGTTACGCTCCCACAATTTTGGCAAAATATTTTTACGGATACACAAACATCATATTCGGAAAATATAACTTATTCCGAATGAGGTTCAACTTTTTTTTGACTTTCGCAGAAGGTCTATTATCAACAACTTCATACTACAAGGAATATTATGAAAAAATTTTTCCGTCTACTTACAATAAAGAAACAGAAAGGAAATTTGGCACTAGAACAAATTTTGTTCATAACGGCGATTGTTTTGCTTTCTGCCGGTGTCGCAATATTCTACGGTAATCTTAGCCAATATTTTCAGGACTTTTCAGTAAATGACGCACCGACAACTTTAAGCCAAAATTTATTGGTAGAAAATGAAGGTTAATTCGTACTGAATGGTAAATAAAGAATGAATGTAGTTTACCCATCCTTTTACCATTCACTACTTATCTTCAAATTCTAACCATTTTAAATTTGC
>JAVBQZ010000212.1:0-4368 GCA_031548505.1 Bdellovibrionota bacterium
ATATTGCTTTAACTGCTGTGCAAGGTCAATACCTGTTTGATCACCAAGACGATAATCCAATACAATTAAATCAAACTGCTGTGATACTTCTGCCTGCTGCTCGACAAGTCGCAATGCTTCCGCTCCACTCGAAGCACATACTGGATCTCCGCCTATCATTTGCAATACACCACTCATAATTTCAAGTGCAATCGGATCATCATCTACAAGCAAAATTCGACTTGCTACAACACGATATTTACTAACTTCATCAAGTACCGTAGAGTGCTCCTTTGCTTCCCTAAAAGGAAGCTTGAAATTAAGTGTCGTTCCTTCTCCCAAAATACTGTCAACACTAATATCTCCGTTCATCAACGAAATAAGTTGTTTTGTAATCGCCGTTCCCAGTCCCGTTCCAACATTTTTATTATATTTAGCCGCATGGAATTGTTCAAAAGGCGACCAAAAGTGTTCTAACTGTTCTTTACTCATTCCAGTTCCTGTATCCTTAACACAAAAACTAAGCCAAGTAACCTTCTGACTATCCTCACTCGTTTCCTCTTCTAACTTGGTAATGGATAAAACAATACGCCCTACATCTGTATATTTAGCAGCATTATCTAAAATATTCTTTAACACTTGCCACAGTCTCGTCTTATCTCCATGCAAATAGGCCGGCACATTATAATCAATGTCAAATAACATCTCAATCGGCTTATCTTCAATCCGTTCAGCAGAAACTAAAAGAGCATTTGATACAATCTCCTCCAAACAAAAATCATCTTCATAAAGTTCAAGCTTCTCCGCTTCAATTTTTGAAAAATCAAGAATATCATTAATAATGGTAAGAAGATTTTTAGAAGAAATATTAATCTTCTTATATGTCTCATAATTTTCCGGCGTTTGGTCACGCATTAATGCAAGTTGAGAAAGGCCGATAATGGCATTCATTGGAGTCCTAATCTCATGACTCATATTCACCAGAAACCTATTTTTTAGATTTCCAACTCGTTCTTCTTCATCAATCACCGTTTTAAGTAATGAATTGATACCTTCAAGCAATACTGCAAAATCACCTTTGAACATCGTGCTGTCCACACGTCTGCCTACATTTCCTTCTGCCACCTCTTCTGTAACAACAGTAATCTCTTGAGTAATCTGCTGAATGGATGTTAAGAGGCTTGAAAAACTCCTTGCCATTAAACCAAATTCATCATTTGATTCATACATAGATACATCTTGATAAATATCCCCCTCCGAAACTTGATATGCAGCCTCACTTAAAGCGGCCATATTTTTCAACCTTTTATTAAGTACCCAATAATTTATAATAACGCTAATAGTAATTGCTACAATAAGTGTGAATGTAACAATAAGATAAATTGTTGCCAAATGGTTGGCTGCCAATGATTCATTCGTACAGCGGGTATTCATAGCCAATTGAAACTGTTCGATTTTACTATATATAGCTGACTTTTGTTCAATATAGCTTTCCCCAAAAATCAATTTGCGTGCACTTTTGAAATCGCCCTTCTTAACATCTTCCATTGCCCTCATTTCATCAACCGCTAACTGATCTGAAAGTTCTTTTGCACGGCCTAATAACGCAAGTTCATCAGCAGGTAAACCAAGCGCCATAATCCGTTCAACGATTTTCTCTCTACTTTTCGTCCCATTGATTTCTGTCATATAAGCATCATAAAATTCATTCTTCCCATAAATAACATAGGATTTAATCTGATCAGATAAAAAATCTGACGCCCCTTTTAAATCAATTCCTAACTGTTTGTATTCCGCCTGAACATCTGAAATAACAAGTGCTTTTGTATATGATGAGTATGTAAAAACGGATCCAAAAATAATAACTACTAAATATATCAACGGTAATATCTTAAATATTTTTCTGAATTTCATCTCTTTATCACTTCTTTCTTGCAAACTGTCATTCATTATTTGCACTACATAGTAACATCACTATACTAGTTTTTCATATGTTTTACAAGTAGAATTTTTTTCATGAAAGAAGCTGTTTCTAACTATAAAACTACCTAATTACTGATTTCGATTTCCACACGCCGCTTGCATATCTCAATATTGCAATAATTGCAGTACTTATCCATGTAAATCCTGTTGTCAACCAAATTCCTCTTACACCAATAAAAGGAATTGTAGTAAGGGCAATTGCAAAACTCACTCTAGCAATAATTTCAACCCCTCCATTAATCATTGAAAATACAGCATCACCAGTACCATTTAATATATAACAAAAAATTTGTGTGGTTCCAAAAGCAACAAAAAACAAACTAGTTATTCGAATTCCGGTTGCCGCCATTGCAATAATTTCTGCATCCGATACAAACATACTCATGAATATCTTTCCAAAACACCACATTAAAATTGTAATTCCAAGGGATGTTCCTACACAAATCTTAATTGCAGATATAAGTCCCATTTTAATTCTGTCAATTTTTCCTGCGCCAATATTTTGCCCTGTATAAATCAACATCGCTGTTGCCAATGCTGCAAAAATCTGTTCTAAGAGCATTTCGACTTGTGTAGTTGCCGTAAATGCGCCGATTACAGTTTCTCCGTAACCATTTACGACCCGTTGCAAAACAATACTCGAAATATATATCAATGAATACTGAATCCCTGATGGTATTCCAACTTTTAATACTTGCTTTGTAATTTCAAAATCTGGTTTCATATATTTCATTGCCGTTTTAAATTGTGGAACTTTCTTGATCGAATAAAATAGACACATTCCCGCTGAAAAAACTTGTGCTAAAACGGTCGCAATAGCAGCTCCCTTCACACCCATTCCCAAAGGAACAACAAATATTAAATCAAGTACTATATTTAACACACTACAAATCAAAAGAAAAATAAGAGGTGTTTTCGCATCACCTAGTGCCCGTAAAACTGAAAATGGTGCATAGTAAAATGAAATCGCGATAAGCCCACTTAAATAAATTTTCATATACACCTCGGCATCCTCCATAAGCTGACTGGGTGTATTTAATAATCTTAACATGGGATTCGTTAAAAACAACGCAATGATTGTTGTTACAATTGTTATTGCTATCGTTGTATATAAACCATTCACAATTGCTTTGGCTGTATTTTTTTCATCTTTCGCACCGATTGCTGAAAAAGCAGTGGAACCAACATATTGACCAACAATAATCCGATCTGCTAATGAATAAATTTGTTGAAATAAATTTCCAATCAAAATCGGCAACGCAAAACTTATTAATAACTTTGTTGGTTTCCCTTTTGTCATATCAATTATTCTTGCCATTTTTATTTATCCTTTCCAAAAAAATATCATTATAGATTTATTTGGGATTATCCCATTCGGGACTTTTAGTGCAAAAAAATATTGCCTGATAATCAATTGATTATCTAGGCATATTTTCGTCACAGCAAGCAACATATCGCTTTAATAAATCCAATAACATGTTTGCCTCATCCTCTGTGAATTGTTCAATTGCTTTTTCCTCAGCGTTGTTCGGCACTTGTAATATTCGATTTGCTAATTCAAATCCTGCGTCTGTCAGATGAATCGTTTTTATTCTTCTATCACTTGGTAGCTCAATCATATGGATTAACTTCTGATTATAAAAACTTGTTATAATATTATTCACTGTTTGTTTTGGTAAATAAGTTTGCTCACAAATTATTTTTTGAGTGCAATTATCTGTATTAAATATTACACACAGGATATTTAAACTTGAATAAGTTAAGCCAACAGATTTTGCATATTCTTCATAAAATGTATTCAGTGAATGCCATTGTTGATTGAATATATCTGCTGTAGTTCTTGAAGATTTACTCAAAACTTTACCTCCTAATTGAATGCCATTAGTCCCTTATGGGACTTACTATAACATTTAGTTTATCAGCTGTCAATCAGTCATTATTTTGATTTCAATTGCGAAAATGGCACTTCTGCTTTTGCATACAGAAATGCCATTTTTAAAGACTAAAAGATTACTAAATTAAAGCGGAAGAATGTCTTTCCCAAACTCATTATTAACAATTTGTGCCGTTGAATTAGACATCGCTGCAAGACCACAAAAAATACCTACCCAGCCAGCAATATGTGTAATATTCTCATTCAAAGTAAAGTCTCCAATTGCCAGCAAAAC
Organism: Bdellovibrionota bacterium; assembly: GCA_031548505.1. GTDB lineage: Bacteria > Bdellovibrionota_C > UBA2361 > SZUA-149 > JAITKM01 > JAITKM01. The sequence goes on from JAVBQZ010000212.1 coordinate 4,131, forward strand.
AAACAAAAGGGTAAGTGACAAAAAGACCACTTGTGAGGCACGATTATGCTTTAGGGTGCCAATAAACATCATACATGTAAATAAGCCCCAGAGAAGCAAATAAAATCCCATTGACTTTTTATCTGCTGCGATGCCAGAAGGTGTACACCAAATAAAAATCAGTGACCACCAAAAACAGCCGTAAGCTGTAAAGGCTGTCGCCCCAAAGGTGTTACCCGCCTTAAATTCCATTATTCCA
>JAVBQZ010000173.1:0-10116 GCA_031548505.1 Bdellovibrionota bacterium
TGGCAAAACTCCCTCCGGCCTCACGGCCACCTCCCTCTGAGAGGGAAGGCTGGGGTTGGGGTGCGCGACCCCAAAGCCTCCCTCCTTGAGGGAGGTGCCGCCGCAGGGGCGGAGGGAGTCTGGATAACGCCGCGATGGCAAAACTCCCTCCGGCCTCACGGCCACCTCCCTCTGAGAGGAAGGCTTGGGCTGGCCGCTGTAGCCAAAACCTCCCTCAGATGCGAAGCATCGGTGAGAGGGAGGGGGACCGCGCTAGCGGTGGAAGGAGTCGTCGCCCCCACCCACAACACAACATGGAGGTCAACCATCATGCTCAACACCCAAGAGCGCGCGTCCATCCTGGTGCAGGCGCTGCCCTACATCCAAAAGTACGAGGGCAAGAGTCTGGTGGTGAAATACGGCGGCAACGCCATGATCGACGAGCACCTCAAGCAGGCGGTGATGCGCGACGTGGTGCTATTAAGCGCCATCGGCATCAAGGTGGTGCTGGTGCACGGCGGCGGCCCGGAAATCTCGGACGTGCTCACAAAGATCGGCAAGAAATCGCAGTTCGTGGACGGGCTTCGGGTCACCGACGCGGAGACCATGGACGTGGTGCAGATGGTGCTTTGCGGCAAGCTCAACAAGTCGCTGGTGTCCCTGATCCACTCGGTGGGCGGCAAGGCCATGGGCTTATCGGGCATGGACGGCGGCATGATCAGGGCGACACCGCTCAAACCCGAGCTGGGGTACGTGGGCGAGATCACGCACATCGACGATAGGATCATCCTGGACGTGCTGGAAAAAGGCTACATCCCGGTGATCTCCACCGTGGGCTACGACGAGCTCGGCAACGCCTACAACATCAACGCCGACACCGCCGCGGCGCGCATCGCGGGCCAGCTGCGCGCGGAGAGCATGATCTCCATGACCGACATCGTGGGGCTGCTGCGCGACAGGGACGACCCAAGCACGCTGATCCGCGAGGTGCAGGTCTCCGAGGCGCCCGCGCTGGTGCGCGACGGCGTGATCAGTGGCGGCATGATCCCGAAAGTGGAGTGCTGCATCGACGCGATCCGGCGGGGCGTCAAGCGCGTGTTCATCATCGATGGGCGCGTGCCCCACGCGATCCTGATCGAGGTGCTGACCGACGAGGGGATTGGGACGATGTTCAGGTAAACGGTGTGAATGCACAATTGACAATTCACAATGCACAATTCCAGCGCCCCCCAAAAAAAAGAAAACAGCACGTTAGTGCCGTTTGGAAAATTTCTCAAAGAAACTTGCAAATAACTGGAATTGACCTAACAATTCGCTGCGGAAATATTCTTTGTAAAGATTGTCTGTCACCACAAAATAGCTTTTTCAGTATCGATTAATTACCTACGTTTTTTATATTTCTATAATAGAATTTGTTGTGGGGAGCTGGAATTGTGCATTGTAAATTGTGCATTGTAAATTCTATTAACTTGCCTTACTTCAATTATTTGCACTATACTATAATGATTATTCATCAATGTAAAGGAGCGTGACGAAATGTTTTTATCTAAAAAGTTACAAAAATGGGTCATACAGGGCGTTATAACACAAGAGCAAGCTGATAAAATTACGGAACTGGAACAAACTAATCATACTAGTTTAGCATGGCGTGCTATGTTTTTGATTGCAGGTCTTTTTATCGGGTTAGGATTTATACTTTTGGTTGGTGCTAACTGGGATGATATTCCATCATCCATAAAGCTATTAGGTGATTTTACTATATGGGCAGGTGTATTATATGGAGTTTATTGGAGCGTAACACAAAAAAAGGAAAATATTCGTGAACTATTTTTAGTACTTTCTTTTTTAATGGTCGGTGCGACGATTGGATTGATTGGGCAAATATTTAATTTAAGTGGTGGATGGCAATCATTTTCAATGACTTGGGCTCTCTTGAGTATTCCTTTTGTTTTAATGAGCCGAATGTTATCGCTGAATATTGTTTGGTTGATTTTATTGTGCGTTGGTGTTGATTGGGAGCCTGTTTTGAAATGGTTACTTTTTAGAGAGGATCATTTAGTCCAGCTGATTTTTGGAACAATTTCTTTAGCTTTAATCGGGTATGCAGGCAGAAAGCTATATGAGGAAACGAATAAAATTATAGTATTGCCTAAGGCATTATCTAAATTATCTTTATTTGCTATGTATATTGTTGCTATTTTGGGTGGTGCTGCATTGGGATTGGGGATATTTATGGCCAATGTTTTTGTTCTTGTTTTCCTGGGAATACGAATGGGGCTGGCGTTTATGCAAAAAGATACTTTATCTTTCCGCAACAATACCTTATTACTAGAATTGTTTATCTTCTTCCTTTTTGTTTCCCGATTTGGCGATTTATTTATGACGGGTATTGGGTTTATTTTTGCTGGTGTCCTATTATTATTACTTATTTACGGACTTAGGAAAACAAGTTCTCGTATTAAACAGTTTGATTGGAGAAAAATTAATGAACAATAAAATATTAGCAGTAATTCTAATTGTTCCCTTTCTTTGTTTAGCTGGATGGGTAATGTATTTAACAGTTCAGCGCGAGACTGGACAAGAGGTAACGGTTGCCGTTGCCGGATACGATCCTAGGGATTTACTTTCAGGACATTATATTCAATACACGATTGACTGGAATCGAACAGATTGCAGCCAATTTGAAAATGCTGTTTGCCCCAAAGATGCTTTTTGCAAAGAGGCGCGCTGGGGACGGCAATGCCGGTTTTATGTGCCAGAGAATAGTGCTAGGGAACTAGATAGTTTATTTTGGAGCCGAAATACAACTGATATGGTTTTTGAAATTATTTATGCATATAAAGAAGGAACGGAGCCAATTGCTAAACAAATGTTAATCAATGGTAAAGACTGGCGAGACGCTTTGGATAAAAACTTAAAAAAGAAAAGCGACTTTTTAAGTTTTTAGCGACTTAAAAGAAAATGTCAAAAAGCTTGAAGCAGGTTTAAAATATACCAATTTCTTTAAATTTCATTTTTAAACTCACCGAAAACAGATCTCAAATTACTTTCTATATTCTATTCCGAAAAACCGGGTAATTCCTTCGTTCGGCAATTTTTGAAAATATCATATTCTTTATTGTACAGATGTGTCTTTATTTCCAATAATCCAAGGATTGAATGGAATATATTGTCATGTGTATATGTTTTTTCATCGGCCTCTTTTTTTACACATTCATAATTCACATAATCCCATCGTTTCATTGTTTCGCTCATCCATAGAACCATCGGTACATGAGTTTGATCACGTGGTGCGATTTTATACGGGAGGCCGTGTAAATAGATGTTATTTTCTCCTAATGACTCGCCATGATCTGACACATATATCAAGCCGGCTTCATATTCCGGATGTTTTTTTAACATATCAATGGTTGATGATATAATATAGTCCGTATATAAAATCGTGTTGTCGTATGTGTTGATTATTTCTTCTTGCGAACAATTTTGGATATCAGCTGTATCACAAGTAGGAGTAAATTTCTTAAAATTATCCGGATAGCGATTATAATATGTTGGCCCGTGACTACCCATTGTGTGCAGGAAAATCACCGTATCTTTTTGAATATTTTTTAACTTTTCTTCCAATCCATCTAAGAGAGCTTCATCATGACAATACTTACCATAGCAATATTTCGGATTTTGAATTTTGACCATATTTTCCACAGTCACACGATTACAAACGCCTTTGCATCCATCGTCGTTTTCACGCCATAAAATATCGTAACCTGCTCGCTGCAAGATATCAATTAAGTTTTCCGTATATTTTGCATCTGTCACATTAAAGTCAATTCGTTTTGAATGAGAAAAGATACATGGAAGTGAAGTAGCAGTTGCTGTTCCGCAGGAGCTTGCTTCGTCAAAAACAATAATATCTTGTTTTGCTAATAAAGGATTTGTTTCTTTTTCATATCCATACAGCGAGAAATTTTTTGCCCGCGCCGTTTCTCCTAATATAAAAATTAAAACTGTTTTATGTGGATCTTCAAATGGAACTAATTCAGCATTATTATCCAATATCTTGAATTCGCGATTTGCGGAGGCTAATATTTGGAAATATCGTACGGTTGAATATGTGTAATTAATCGTATTTAATAATTTACGCACGTCGCGGTTATTTCTGCCAAAGGATGCATACTCTTTGTATGATGTCATAGCAAAAGCGCCGATGATTAATAGCATTATGACGATGCATATAAGGCGTTTAGTCAATTCTTTTAAAAAAGAGTTATATCGAATTTTTGTAAAAGCAATCAAAATAGCTAGGATGACACCTGTTATCGATACCCATAAAAATCCGGTAAATGTTACTAAATCCAATGCCTCGCGCGTGTTTGTTTCAAAGACGTTTGTAACCATATCGGTGTCAATATAAACGCCCAGATTATACATAACATAATTTGTCACGCTGGATGTTAATAGAAAAAAAATCACCAAAGGTTTTCCAACATATGGCATTACAATTAGATTGGAAAATACGTATAATGGCGTGACGATAAAGAAGATCAATGAAACTGCAAAAACAAATAAATTAAAATCTGTTATCTCAATGGTCTTAATTGCAAACCGCCAAAAGGCGGAATTTAAAACAAGCCCGAAATATAAACTTATTAATAAGATGAACCAATGGCTTTTGATAGTTAATTTCGATTTGATTTTTTGCAAAAGAGTTTTCATTGTTTTTTTTATAGAGAAGGCTTTGTGTTAGTTCCCTTGAATTTTCTTGTATCTTACCTTATTTTTGAATAACATCGTGTAAAACTTGCGTAATGCACGATTCTCATCACTACCCAAAAAAAATACGATGAATGGTGAGGAAACTGTAATTGTGGATTACTTGTTTGGTGTTGTGGTGAGGGGTATTGTACATAACGACTTGGGTTTTCTGGAAAAATCCAAGTTATGGGAGTAAAAACTATTTCATGTAACAATAAAGGGAGATAATTAACAATTGATAATTTATAGTATACAATGCGCAGTTTATCCTTAGAAAATATCATTTCTGCACTTCGTTCCATTGGTATTTCTCACGTCGCGTATTTGACGGCAGATAAGGTGTATGAAATGTTGCGTGCCGAGCGTGAATATTTTGAAGACTGGCAACGCAATGGTTGTGCCGGTGAAATGCAATATATGCTACGTAATGCAGAATTGTTTTTTGAACCAAAAAATATTCTAAAAGATTTTAAATCGTTAATTGTATGTTTTATTCCGTATATTATAGATAATATGGAACGGAATACAGAATTCTCGGTTGGTAAAATTGCGCGTTATGCAATGTTTGCAGATTATCATAAAGTAATTAAAGATGCGTTAACAGAGGTAATGCAAAACATATTGTCTAATTATCTGTCGCAAGGTGATAATGTAAAATATCGTGTTTTTGCAGATGCTCTCCCTTTTTTGGAAAAAATAGCCGGGCGTGCTTTGGGTGTTGTTGGCAAAAATACTTTGTTACGCGTCGCTAATTACGGTTCTTTTGGTTTTCTAGCTGAAATATTTTTAAATATAGAATGTAGCGATGTAGAGGATAATCAGATTTCATTTCCTGCGCCTTGTGGTTCTTGTACACGCTGCTTGGATGCTTGTCCTACCGACGCACTGGTTGACGGGAAATATTTGGATGCTAAAAAATGTATTTCGTATTTGACGATTGAAAAGAGAAGTGCATGGACAGTTGAAGAAACTCATTCAGTCGGTGATTGTTTGTTTGGGTGCGATAAATGTCAGGAAGTATGCCCTCATAATGTGGAATTGCTTAGTCGGTTTTCGCAATCTTCTAGTAATTTATTTACAAATAAGCAGGTTTTACCACAGTTTATAGATTTGCGGGAAATTTTGGGACTAAAGGACGATGCGGAATTTAAAGAAAAATTTGGCGGAACGGTTTTTGAACGCATTGGGCGCGAGCGATTAATAAGGAATGCTCGTGCGATTGTGGCTAATAAAAGTAGATAGCTTAGTAGTCGGTAACTAATTTAAAATTTCTTTGCTTCTTTATTAATTAACGAAAAACTGTCTCATATTCTCAAAGAGTATTCGCGTAAGATCCTGATATTTAACTGTTTTATTGATAAGCATGCTAAATGATGCTTCTACATTAGAGGCATTACGAATTTTCGGTTTAATCTGCAACATCGCTAATTCATTCATAATTTATTGATTTATTGATTTTTCTTTGCTAGGGCGCAGCACCTTTTGTCGTATTATTAAAAAAGTTTGAATACTTCTAATTGATTGTACATCTTAGTATTTGCTAATCATCTAGGAATATTAATTTTTTTCTAATTACTTAGTATGCGGCATTAAGGTAATGTGCCTCTGTAGCTCAGTTGGATAGAGCACAGGTTTCCTAAACCTGGTGTCGTAGGTTCGATCCCTATCAGGGGTATTTTGGAAACTCTACAAGGATTCAATTTTTATAAAGGTAATTATATTATGAACAAATCAGAATTGATTGAAAAGTTATCAGAGAAATCAGGGATTTCTCCATTACAAGCAGAAGATGTTGTTTCTTTAATTTTAGACAGAATGAAAAGTTTCCTTGTTGCCAGTAAGCGTATTGAAATTCGTGGTTTTGGTAGTTTTATAGTTAAGAATTATGAAGGGTATTTTGGTAGGAATCCAAAAACAGGTGAACAAATTGAGGTTAAGTCTAAAAAACTTCCGGTATTTAAAGTCGGTAAAGAATTGAAAGATCGTCTTAATCCTTTAGGCGAATAATTTCTGAATTTATCTAAATTGCTTTTTATAGTAAATGATGGGTGACTAAATGCATGCTAGTATTGATCTTGATTTTTTAGACCAAATTGAACAGCGTCTTGAGGATGGGCTTGAGGTTTATGCTTGCCAAGGTGCTGGAGCATATCAATGGTATATATTGAATTCACTAGACGATATTTTATTGAAAGCTAAGCAAGCTGTTGATTTGAAAAAATACCCACTCAATGTATATCGTGTTATTAGCGGTTCGGAAGTCGCACCGGAATCATATTTGGTAGTTAAACGCGTAGTTATATCGACAGTCGGCGAACCGCGCTATGAATGGGTGCAGGTTGATACAAGTGACGCGGCGGAACAAGTCCGCGATATAACTTATGGCCCGACTCAATTTTTTGGTTTAATCACGGAGACTGTACTTAAGCCGAGTGTGTAGAGTGTACGAGTGTACGTATAAAGATTTTATAACGTAACGTTGTGCTCCTGAAAATAAGTTCTACAATCCAAGCTCCTTTGGTCCTCCCAGCTAGTATAAATAAGCGCTAATCCTTATTCCCTTTGATTTTTTTTCATAGTCTTGTTTTAGATTTTAGTTTCACAAATAGAAATCTTGTTTTTTAATCAGAAAAAGTATCGTATTTTAGCGGATAGTAGCAATCTGAAATGGAATATTGCATAAATAAGGCCTAGACTGATATAGCCGATGTGCTAACGAATATGGCTAATTCCTGAAAAACACTCTCTTATTTATCTCGATATCATAAGGCACTTTTATATATCTATTGGAGATAAGATTGCATAGGACTGTGGTTATCGTATAAATTTGGGAGAGAGTGTATAGGATAATTATTTTTATAAAGAAATTGGTAATAGAAATGAACGCTGAAAATAGATTATTTACAATAAAAGAGGCGAGTGAATGGGCTACAGAATATATTGGAAGAAGTGTAACGCCCTCTAATATTTCATATTTGATTCAATATGGGAGAATTAAGAAAAACGGAGATAATGGCTCCGCGCAAGTTTTTAAGCAAGAACTTATAAATTATTATAAATCATATAACCAATCAAGGGAAATTTCATTTAAGGAAAAATTGGGTGACGATCTTAATTGGGTGTTATCTTTTGAGCAATACAAAGAATCCGAAACAACAAAGCATGTCCATCGGCTGCACCCTTACAAAGGAAAATTTATTCCGCAATTGGTCGAATATTTTTTAGATGGCCACGTCGATAAATTTAAAACGGAAACTTATTTTAAAAAAGGTGATATCATTCTTGATCCTTTTTCTGGAAGTGGAACGACCATGGTCCAAGCTTCAGAATTGGGAATACATGCTGTTGGCGTTGATATTTCTGCGTTTAATGCGTTAATTGGGAATTGCAAAGTGGCAGAATATGATATTGCGGATATTCAAAATGAGATGAAGCGAATTACCAAGGTTTTAAAAAGTTTTATTGAAAATTCAAGAGTTGTTGAGTTTGAAAGTAAGTTATTGGAAGAACTTTATTCGTTTAATAATCGATATTTCACCGTTCCGGAATATAAATATAAAGTACTAAATAGATTGATTGATGAAAAAACATATGGGTTAGAAAAAGAGCGAGAATTTCTACCTACCTTTCAGCGTTTGGTGAAAAAGTACAACATAAAGTTGAAACAGGAGGGGAACGATACATTTCTTGATAAATGGTTTTCACAACATATTCGCGATGAAATTGGCTTTGTTTTTGAGGAAATTAAAAAGATTCAAAATAAAAACACTAAGAAGATTGTTAGCATTATTCTTAGTCGAACCATCAGAAGCTGTCGCGCTACGACACATGCCGATCTGGCAACTTTGATTGAGCCTGTTACAGCGACTTATTATTGTGGTAAACATGGAAAAATCTGCAAGCCATTGTTTTCCATTCTAAAATGGTGGGAAGCTTACTCAAAAGATACCATAAAACGTTTGCAACAATTTGATGGTTTGCGTTCTCATACATATCAATTGTGTTTAACCGGTGACAGCCGGACCATAAATCTTTTTGATGAGGTAAAAAAACGAAATCCCGAATTTAATAGTTTGCTTGAAAAGCAAAAAATTAAAGGAATCTTTTCTTCGCCTCCATACGTGGGATTAATTGATTATCATGAGCAACACGCTTACGCTTACGATTTATTTGGTTTTGAGCGAAAAGATGAATTGGAAATTGGACCACTCTATAAAGGAAAGGGAAAAGAAGCTCAAAAGAGTTATATCAAAGGAATTTCGGATGTTTTAAATAATTGTAAAAAATATTTGGCAGATGATTACGATGTCTTCTTGGTCGCCAACGACCGATACAATATGTACCCTGCCATCGCTGAAAACGTCGGAATGAAAATCTTAAATCAATTTAAACGACCAGTACTAAATCGAACAGAGAAAGATAAAGCGGCTTATTCTGAGGTAATATTTCATTTGAAAGAGAGGTAAATTATATGGCTAAAGTTAATTTGGATGCATTAATCAAAAGAGAAGATTTTGAAGTTATAGAACAAACTAATACTACAGACAGTATTTTTTCTTCTATTGGAATAACACAATTTCAGTCAGGGTTATTATATCCTTTATTAAGGAAACCTGACTTTCAAAGAGAGACAAATGAATGGGACAAAAAGAAAATTTGTGATTTTATTGAAAGTTTCTCAAATGGAGATTTAATTCCTTCTCTTATATTATGGAGAAGTAAGTCTGGGTATTATTTTGTAATTGACGGTTCTCATCGATTGAGCGCTCTAATATCCTGGATATATAATGATTATGGGGATGGAGAAATTTCTCAAAAATTTTACGATGGGAACATACCTGAGGAACAAAAAAAAATTGCTGAAGAAACAAGAAAGTTCATTCATAAAAGAATAGGGCCTTATGAAGAAATAATGAATGCTTTAGTTAAAAATGAAAATCCGAAATACATTGAGATAGCAAAAGGAGTAAGTGCATATGTAATACAAGTTCAATGGGTTAGAGGAGATGTAAAGAAGGCGGAACAATCATTTTTTAAAATAAATCAACAAGGTGTCCCTATTAATAATACAGAAATAAAGTTATTGGAGTCTAGAAAGAAAGGAAAGTCAATTGCTTCTCGAGCCATAAAAATTGCAGGAAAGGGACATAAATATTGGCTCGATTTTTCAGCAGAAAACCAAAACTTAATACAAGATATTTCTAAAGAAATTAACTCGATACTTTTTACGCCTCCTCTCCAAACTCCAATCAAAACAATGGATTTGCCCATTGCTGGAAAAATATCTTCTGCCCAAACATTACCTTTAATATTAGACTTTATAATTATTACTAATCATATACCCCATGAGTTTAAGAATAAAATTGAGGCCGATCAAACTGGAGA
>JAVBQZ010000178.1:0-3586 GCA_031548505.1 Bdellovibrionota bacterium
CTTTAATGCGCATCAATTAACAGATGAAATAACGAAAATATTAAATGATAAATCTATAACATCTTCAGCTGGATGGATTAGATTACGTGATGAATATTCTGCCCGTCAAAAATATATTATAAAAGGCCAAACTTATTCTCAAAATGAATTAGGTAATTTTTTTTTCGATCCTGATGAAAATATAAGAAAAGAAGTTAATACAGAATCTAATAGAGTGAATAGGGAAAATTCTCCATTATTAACATTTGCCTATAATATGGTTATTAAAGATAAGTTTATTGAAGATGAAATGCGAGGTTTTAAATCACCAATGGCGTATGAAAACCTTATTTATGGTGTTGATGATGAGGTTGTAGATATTTTAGTTAAGACCATATGTGATAATTATAAAAATTTGTCACATAGATTTTTTAAATTAAAAGCACGATTACAGCAGGTTGATAAAATTAAATATTGGAATCTTAATGCTCCGCTTGGTGTAGAAAATAAACGTAAATATTTATGGTTAGAAGCAAGAGAAACTGTGTTGAAAGCATATAAAGGGTTTTCTCGAAACCTCTATGCAGAAGCAGCAAAGTTTTTTGATAATAGGTGGATTGATGCAACTGTTAAAAAAGGTAAAGTTGTTACCCCCTTTGCTTATCCAGTATCAAATAATAAGCATCCATATATTTCTTTAAATTGGGATGGGTATTGTATTTCAGCATTAGCGCACGAAATAGGGCATGGCTGCCATGATTTATTATCAAAAAAACAAGGTGAGCTTAATGATAATTCTCCTCTTACTTTAAAAGAAACAGCATCTACTTTTGGCGAGATGCTATTATTTGATTTACTTTTAAATAATGCTAAAAATGATAAAGAAAGATTTTTGTTTATTTTTGATAACGTAGAACGCTTATTAGGTACAACTTGCTTTACCGTTGCAGAACATTGCTTTGAATGGCAAGCACATAATGAACAGAGACAAGGAGAAGTTTTAGAGAGCAGATTTGGAGAAATTTGGCTTAATGGACTTAGAGCTTATTTTGGGGAAGCTGTTCAAGTTGATGAAGATAAACAGTATGGTTGGTCAACAAAAAGTCGTTATTTTTATATGCCATTCTATTCTTATGTGTATTCTTTTGCAAGTGGAATTGTTCTTTCGTTATTTAAAATTTATAAAAATAAATCAGTTTTAGATTTTGAAGAAAAATATTTAAAAATGTTATCTGAAACGGGTATAAAAAGTTATAAAGAATTACTAAAACCATTTGATTTAGATCCAAATAAAAAAGATTTTTGGCAACAAGGGCTTAATATAATCTCAGAATATATTGATGAATTGGAAGATTTAAGTGAGGAAATAAAATTACAATAAGCATAAAGAGAAGAGTCTATTCAAAAAAGTAAAGGACACTGTATTAAAATTTTTAAAGACACTAGCAATTGCAAAACATTAGATGATTATCTGGAACACACAGTCAGATTCTTAGCGAGAGCTAACATATACGCAATAATTGAAAAAAAATTAGATGATAAAATGATTGGAATAATACCCGAATACCCGTTCTTTTCAAGCTTAGTCAATTTAATGAATAAACATGAACTAACACAGGAATGGTACGCTAACTTTAAAGAAAAGATAGATGGGTTCTGTAAACAAAAGAGATAGTTTTTTTTTAATTTGAAGGACATCTTGAAAATAATCTATCCGCTACTTCTCTGTAAGATCGGGAGAACCTGCAGTCTTTGCTTTACGTTGCTTCTTTTTAGTATTACCCTGCCCTTTTCCCGAATCACTAAGGAATTTAGTAGAAGGTTTTAAAGTATCATGCAGCCAGTCACCAACCCCCATCATCTGTTCTGGCGTAAAATCAGCTAACGACTTCTCACACAAATCTAGAAAATCATCTAAGCATAATGATGAGCTTCTAGGACTAGAAAGTTTTTTAAACTGCAATTTGCACTCTTCATATTCCTCAACGGTACCCGTTTTTTTAATTTCTTCTAATACCTTATCCATATTCTCTTTGCTAAGCGTTTCTACTAGCTCTTGGCGATAAAATGGAGTTTCTAATGCCATTGCGTTTAAACCTTCTACTAGAGACCTAATATTTTTCAAAGATTTATGATAAAGAAGCAATGCGTGCACATATAAGTCCACTGATGGGCGAGGATGATTTCTCGTTTTTTCTATCTCTATAATAGCCTTTGCTTTTTCGCTGGCGGATATTGTTAATGCATCAAAAGTAGCATCTACACCGTTCCAAAAATCAAACTCAACATAAACCTTCTGCATAGTTTGAAGCATAAGAAAAGAATCTGATACATAATCATATAAATCATTGATATAACTTATCCACTTTAACGTATTACTAGCAACGTATCGCTCAATAATTGGCTTTATATACATTTGATTAATTACAGAATGTGGCAGATTTAAATCAAGTTTAGTTCCATACTTTACGTAATCTTTAACATCTTCTTCAGTGGCATAACCACTTTTAATGAGTTTTGCTAAAAACTCTTCTTCCAAAGTCTTAGACTCTAACCTATGCATCAACTCCAGTAAAACTTTCTTACTTTTAAGATCCCCTTTAACCGCATCATTTGTCATCCCTTTAATTATAGCATCAAATTTACTAATTTTGGTACCATCGGATAATTCGATCTTTTCACCCAATTCTTTTTCAATTTTGTCAAATAATCCGCAATTTTTACTACCTTTAGGTCGTCCCTTAGGATTTCCTGACTTACCTTTTTAAAATTGCTTTTCTTGAGGAGGAGTACAATATCCAACTTGTTTCTTATTCTTTGTCATCTTGCACCTCCTTTTGCAATTCTGCGTAAGTCTTATTCAATGCTTTATGAACGGTTTGTTTACCAGTCAATTCTTGCCAACGAAGAATGGCAACATCAATATATTTAGGCTCTAATTCTATACCTCTGCAAACACGGCCCGTTTTTTTCACAAGCAATTAAAGTTGAACCGGAGCCTAAAAACGAATCCAACACCAAACTTCCCCTATTTGTAACATCCATAATAGCATCTGCTACCATAGCAACAGGTTTGACAGTTGGATGTAATTCCAAATCATCACGATTAGTACCAAAACTATTTACGCCGGCATAATCCCAAACATTTGTTCGGTATCGCCCATGCTTACCTAACTCAACATTGTTAATATGAGGGGCAGTGCCATTTTTATAGATAAATACCAATTCATGTTTGGAACGATAAAGTGAACCCATACCACCTGATGCCTTATTCCAAACACATAGATTCTTAAACTCTGTGTAAACATTTTTACAAGCGGCCATTATTTCCATAATATGTCGCCAATCCATACATAAGTAATGCAAGGAACCATTTGTAGAATAATCTTTTAATTGCTTAAAAGCATTTTCAAGAAAAGTAGTGAATTCAGTAGACGTCATTTCCCCTGAAGCCATTTTAAATTCATCGTGCTGAATTTTACCTGATCCACAAACATGACCTGTAATTTTGACATTATATGGTGGGTCAGTAAAAATCATACTCGCTTTTTTATCTCCCATAACGACATCAAAACTTTCTTTTTTGAGAGAATCACCGCAATAAATA
>JAVBQZ010000112.1:0-7002 GCA_031548505.1 Bdellovibrionota bacterium
CTGCTAAGAATGCTGGAGTTGGTAATGCGGCTGAAGGTCACGAATTAGTTAAAGACTATTATATTAAGAATATTCCAACCTGCGAACAAGTTTGGAAAATTCTAACTGAGGTTTTGACAGTCTATGCTGATTCAGTAATTCATGATATTTTAAAATTAAATGGTTTTGATAGGGAAGGGGGTAAGGTTACAGCAGATACATACGAGATAGAGAGAGCAAAACTATTAAAGAAATTTGAGGTGGAGGAAGGAGGGGCGAGTGGCGGTTTGACGACTACAGATGCAGAAAGAACTGCTCGTTTGATGTATAATGAATTATCAGCAAGGCTATTGAAAAGATCCATAGAAGAAATAAATCCACAGGCGCTGATACACGGGACAGATAATTATGTTCCTCAGAATAGAGAAGATGAGGCTAATAAATTAGTAAAAACAGATATTGCTCATGATTTGGCTACAGTGCTTCATTTCGAGCAATATCGTGGTTTGGAAAAAATGCGTGCTTGGGGATTGTCGCTCCCATATTTGCAAGGAATGCTTTTATTTTTCCTTGGAATGTTTTTCCCACTTTTTGTGATTGCTGCAATTATCCCCGGTCGTCATCATACTTTATTTATTTGGATGGCGCTCTGGTTTTGGATAAAAAGTTGGGATATCGGATACGCACTTTTAATGGTGCTGGATGCTATCTGTTATAAGTTATTGCCTAATGGTGTAGGTATGACAGATGAAAAGCTTAAAGAACCAAATGAGGCGATAAAGGCGTTGCTTAATCAAGATACAGAATTTTCAATTTCACTATATTACGATTTAATGGGAGCCTGTTTGATGGCTATCCCATTGTTCACAGGTTTGATAGCTAAAAAGGCGTCCGGCGAAATTATGGACGGGGTAAATAATGGAATGAATGGTTTTGCTCAAGCGGTAGGAACTATGGGGAGAGCGATTCGTACTAGTCAAAAAAACCAGGAATATATTGCTTATGCTGAAGAATCGAAAGCTAACTTTGCTTTAGAGGCAGGTAGGTTTGCAGCCACTAGTGATGGGGTTACAAGTCTTTTAGGGCAATTTTTGGTAGAGGATAAAGCAAAAATAGAAGCTGGTGATTCAGCTACAATAGATAGGTGGAAAAGTATTTTTGGTACTAAAGAAGAAGTTCAAAAACAAGTTGGTACAGGTAATGAATTATTACAAGAGACTGCAAAAAAGAGTATTTTAAGTGCGCTTGCAAATAGTAAGGATGTAATATCAAATGTGTTTGATACTATGTCTTCTTTTCAAGGTGCGAAAAAAGACCAGTTATCAGATTTATATGATCTGAATTTTGCTAAAAATATAAAGCAAATTGAGCGTATGCCTGGTTTAACGCCGGAGTTGCAACGTATGGCGCGTGAAGGAGTTTTAATTGGTTGGTCGCAGTATGATCATGTAGGTGGTGGTTATCCAATGAAGGAGGTACTAGATATGGAGGTTAGAAAGCATTGGCAATATGTTGAACCTAGTGCTGTTAATACGGGGGTAAATATGGCGCAACAAGCTTCAAATATTGCAGGTATATTCACTAGTCTTATTACTGGTAATAAGCGAAGGTTTGAGGGCAAAGTGATAGAGCCGAGTTATAAAGTTAATACAAATTCTGTGCTGAAAAAAAGCATGGCTGGTGGTTCGGGTAGTGATGATGAGCAAAAGGTTAATCCTAGTGGTGACATTCCTGATTCAAGGTTTAAACCTTTTGGTAGTAGTGATTAGTGAAATTTTTGCTATTTATTAGTAACAATGTTTTTTATTTAGGTTTTAAGTGATGGATATTATCCAACTACTATTTAATTATTAATTTATGTCAACAGCAATTGGGCAAAGTGGAACTCTATTTAGTGCAGTCTTAGAGTCGATGGGTTACGTCTATCAGTCGCATATTTTGAATGTAATGGCTCCTCTACCGTCTGGCGTGGATGGCAGTACGGTAGGCGGAATGTTTGGTGCTGCAGCTGCCTTTATTTTTGTGGTCGCATTGATAATAATTGGAATGCAGTATTTATATGGTGATACTAAGAAATGGACTTGGTATATGCTGATAGCCCCTACCTTATTTTATCTTGCGATTATTCCTCGCGTTGAAGTAGAAAATACAATTTGGAAGTTTCCGAAGTCGACAAATCCGGAGGCAGATAATAAGTCAGATGTTGAAAAATTTAAGCTACGTTCATTAGGGGAAGATGGACGAGAACTTGAAGCGAGTAAGGTTTCATCGCTCTTTGCTGAGTACAACAAAATGACCAGCATTGTTGTTAATTGGATATCTGAACAAATCATTGGTTCAATAGAGGATTTAGATAGAAAGTTTATACGTTCAATTGAAAAAATAAACGATTTGCAACTTGCAAAATTGAGTGAGGAAGGGGCGGATCAATTGTTCAGCGTAATGTTGATGCGCGATTGTCGTGAATATTTTCAGCTAGCTAGTAAGGCGTATGGAACAGAAGGAGCACAGTTAGATGAACAAGCGGTGAATAAAATAAAAAAGCAACTAGAGGAGGAAGATACTAGAAAGCCTATTTTATTTAAGGGAAGAGAGCGTGCAGCTAATTATGTAACTCGTAGACTTATAGAACTCGGAGATGCTTTTGCGATACTGCCCAGAGAAAAAAAACTCATACCAGGTTGGGGCGTAAATAATGTTAATGGATTTATTGGTGAGTTAGAAAGAGAAATTTATAATACTGGTAATTTTGATAAAAAATATAATGAGGTTTTAGAATCACAAATTCCTGCTTGTAGTGATGTTTGGGAACTGGCCTTTCTTGCGGTGCATATTGAAGCATATCATAGACTTGATAAAACTAAAGAAGAAGATAAACAGCAAAAATTTCACGATGATTTTGCAGTTGATTTATATAGAACATTAAAACTTACGGAAGAGGAGAAAGTTGAATTAACTGGTTTATCGGAAGAGGGAAAAAGACAAAGAAAAAGAGAATTTATGGCTGAAAAATTAAAGGAAGATCCTAAAATATTATATGGTTTAATAGCACGTCATGTTTTTGCTAATCAAATTGCAGCTTCTAATGCTTCCGGATATCTTCTGCATGATCATAAAATAAATTCACATTTGGATAATTTAGAATTTGCTGATGCAAGTCAGGAGTTTGATTATGTTGCGAATATGCAACAGGCGAGAGGACAATATACAGCGCAATATAAGGTGATGATGCACGCTTTACAGTTACCTTATTATCAAGGCGTGATTCTTTTCTTCCTTTCAATTTTGTATCCTTTTTTTGCATTAATGCTTTTATTTCCTGGAAAATATGTGATGTTCATACATTGGTTTTTGTATTGGTTATGGGCGAAAAGCTGGGACATTGGTTTTGCAATGATAATGATAATCGATAGAATTTTATTTGATTTAATTGGAGTAGGGAAACCTCCGTTGGATGCTTCTAATGATCCTATGGCACAAGAAATAAAAAATGAAATGTCGAATAAGCTTGAATTGACCTTGGCTTCGATGAAATATGTAAATCCTGGTTTTGATTATTTTACATACTACATGATAATTAGTACTGCGATAGCAAGCATTCCTGTAATTTCCGGTGTGTTGATTTTACGTTCTTCTCCGTATTTGTGTGGAATTGTTGGTGGCGCTATAAATTCATTCTCAAGTACTGCTCAAGATGCTCAATCGAATGTTTATGCACAGAAAGGATCTATCAAGGGTAGCACTCAAATGGCTCAGGATGTTACGGGAAAAATACAAGGTCTTTATAATTCATCAGCAGCAGGACTTCGCAATCAACCAGATGGCGGTGTGCCAGAATTAACGCCGAAAAAATAAGGTTAGTAAAAAAATTGATGTGGTGTTATTTCTATAAGTTTTATAGCAACTATGGTATGAAATAAATTTTAAAAATTAACCGATTTTGTTGTTGTTTTTTATTTTTTCTCTCTATATCTATATAATTTACAAAAACAAAAAGTCCCTCCCTAATAATAAAACCTCACCACTTTTAAGTATTGAAAAGTAGATGAAGTGCTAATTGTACATTGTGAATTGTATATTGTTATAGCTTGTTTATCGTCTAAATATTTTTGCTATACTGGCTATTAATGTTTTCCCTGCACCGAAGGTTAATTTAGTCATACCTTTATTTTTTTCCAAATCATATTCTGCGGCGGCTTTTGTCGCATCACCATGTTTTGTAAGGTCATCATTTTCATAGATGGTTTGCATTGCTCCAATTAATGTAAGATATGTTTGTAATTTTCCATATTCCTTCATAGTGCTTGAAAACCTAACATACCTTTTAATATAATCAGCGGATTTATCGCGGAGTGAAGTAGATATATCTTGTATAGTTTCCGGCTGGGCAATTCCAGTTACAAAACTCATTAAACCACTTATACCGAAGGTAG
Organism: Bdellovibrionota bacterium; assembly: GCA_031548505.1. GTDB lineage: Bacteria > Bdellovibrionota_C > UBA2361 > SZUA-149 > JAITKM01 > JAITKM01. Next base: position 4,413 of record JAVBQZ010000112.1, read on the forward strand.
AAAAAAAGCTTTTTCTTTTAGGAAGTCCTAGATTCTTGAGTCCATCTATGGATTTGTCGCTAGAAGCGGATTTTAAAATGGCAATGTGTTTTTCCAAGTTTACAATATTTTGTTGTGCAATACCTCTATTATTTACTATTTCATTATTTAATGTAGGCAGTTTTCCGCCCATGTATTTATCATAATTTGTATTTGCATCTACTACATAAAGATTATCTGACATGTTAGTTCCAGAAGGTTTTACAAGGTGATGAGAACTTTTTGCAGTGTCGCCGATTGTTGTAATTCCGGAGTTGTAGATAAGATTTTTAGGTTTAATATACTCCAAAAATACAGATAACCCTTTTTTGAGCGTTTCTTCGGAACTTAGTTGTTGTGTTTTTTTATTTTGTGTTATTTTCTGTTCCATAATCGTCACCATTTAAAACCAATTTATACTAATTTACAGTTCATAATTTACAATGCACAATGGCTTCGCCCTGCCCCACTAAAAACTAATTTATAATTCATGCTTTATGACAGGGAATTGCGCGGCATGAATTTCACATTTCCCTTGTACAATTGTTATGACCTGAAAGTGAAAAAAAGTGCCGTTATTAGGTCTTACATCGATTAAGATGAGTTTTTGAACAAATTGTTTAAAATATAATGTTTTAAGTACGTTAGTATGTAATTTATTTACTATTAATTTATTTTTTGTGCAAAATTTCTAATAGAATCAGTCTATTAACAAGAATTGCCGTAATGTTGGCAATTTATGTCAATAAAATCATTAATCTCTGCATAATATTGTTACGATAAGTGATTATTACCAGTCGTAAATTTAAGGTTTATTATGGTTTCATTATTTTTAGGTACTACAAAGTTGAGAGATAAAATCATTGAGGAACAGCTCGATGATGATTTACGTGCCCAAAGGAGAGCGGTCGTTCCTAAGTTTACAGGCCAAGATGTAGATTCAAAAAATAAAGATCAATTTTACAAACGTAAATATGCCGAAAAGGGAAAAGTGTATATTGACCCTGAGCAATCGCGTGAAAATTTAGAGCGCACATTTAAGTCATATGCAGATAAGTATGACCAAAGAATTTTAGAAGCATTTAATTTATATAATAGTCGTGAGAAAGAATTAGAAGGTTTTAGAGCATCCAAAAAATATTCAGATAATCAATTATCAGCTTTAGATAAACAACAGTCATATCTTAAATATCAAATTACAGAATTGCTAAAAGATAGAACGAGTCATTTATCGCCGGAGTATCGTAATAAACTTGCCGAAATAATAGGTAGTAAAGGTGATTTGAGCCTAGTGTTTCAGGTTTTAAAAGAAGGGGATAATGAGTTTTTGAAAAATACCGGGAGGACTGCATTAATAAATGTTGCGAAAAATTTAGCTATGCTTCCAACGGTTGCAACAACAACTTTTGAGCTAACTAGTAATGTAGAAGTTGCAAATACAAAAGCAAATGGAGAATGGGCTTATGAAGTAGGAAAAAACGTAAATGAAAATAATTTTTGGAAAGGGCTTGGTTTTGTTGCTCGTATGGGTGGATCAATTTTAGCAGGTGTAGCCGGACTCGGAATTTTAACAGCTGTTGGAATTACATCAATTCCACTTTTAGTAGTAGGTGGTGGTATTATGGTGGCAGGTTTATATTTTGGAGGTGCATCGGCATGGAACGGAGCATATACTGCTTGGCAACGTGGTGCGTTTAAAGATTATGGGCTTGGTGGTGGTGATTTAAGTTATCAAGGTGCAACAGAAGCATTTGATAAACAGATGCGAAATGATTTTTGGGAAGCAGGAATTATTGGAGGGACAACATTGTTGGGGCCAGTTGGAAGACTATTTAAGCCTTTAGGGGGAATGCTTCTTAAGATACCAGGTGTTTCCGCAATTGCAAGTAAATTAACCAGTATGACAGCCAGTTCGGCTTATACAAACACAAAGTTGGGGACATCTGTTTATCGTGGATGGCAAGGTGTAAAGAAACCATTTCAATGGGTTGGCGATGGAGTGGAAAAACTTTTTGGTGCAGGCACAAGATCGGCAGATGATTTAGCGGGGAGAATATTTTCTACCGGAAATTATAGATTAGTATCGCTTGCTGAAGGAACTTGGGCAGGGAAAGGATTAGCGAGAATGGCTGGAACATTTTTGAATGCTGCGTATGGAATTGTCAGATTCCCATTCACATTAGCTTATAATCTTGCAACCAAGCCAATGATGACAACATACACAATTTTAGCAACTCCAAAACGGTTGATTTCTTCAAGTGTTTCTAATCTTCGTTTTCATGAAAAGAATTTAATTCAGCAAGGTGTTCAAGCGACAGTTAAGGGTGGACCAATAACTGCAACTTTCGGGACGCCAGGTAGTGGCTCGTTAACTACATCAAAATTTATTGAATCAGGTTCGAATATTACAGGTGGTTTAGTTGAGAAATTAATGCACAAAAATAATGTATTTACAGAAGGGTTTTTCAGTAAATTTATACCTGAAGGGAGTAAGAAATTTAATTTATTTGTAGTTGACAAGGCAACTAATACGGTTTCGGTTAATTTTTCAGGTAAGGCTATAAAATTTATT
>JAVBQZ010000216.1:0-5760 GCA_031548505.1 Bdellovibrionota bacterium
TATAAATTATATTGGTTATATTGAAGGACGTGACGTACCAACAAGCACTGCCGATGTAATTGTTACGGATGGTTTTACTGGTAATATCTTGCTAAAAACCATGGAAGGGACAGCAATGAATTTAATTATAAAACAAATTAAATATCGCGCTGAGCAGAATTGGCTAAATCGCCTACGATTTTTGGCTGTACGTGGAATTTTAAAAGAATTAATTAACAATGACTTTGACTATTCAGCTTACGGCGGCGCCCCGCTTTTGGGATTAAATAATTTAGCCGTTGCTTTGCATGGGTCATCTGGAGCCAAGGCCGTGAAGTATGCAATTAAGATGACTGACCAATTTGTAAGAAAGAATTTAGTTGAAAAAATTGCGAACGAACTAAATGTAATGGAAGATTATAATGATGATGAAGTGGATAATGAAGAGCTGAATGAAGACGATTTATAATTCTTAAAAAATGCTGGAAAGAAGTCCTTTTATTGTTCATATCTAATTTTACTACCCTTATAATACGTTTAAGATTTATGGAAACATCACTACTACAAAATAAAATTGCTATTGTTACTGGTGGAAGCCGCGGAATTGGGCGCGCTATTTGTTTAAAATTAGCTGAATTAGGGGCAAAAGTTTATGTAAATTATTCAAGTAGGGCAGATGCTGCTGAAGAAGTCGTCGCAGAGATAAAGAAAAACGGAGGTGACGCAACGGTTGTTGGATTTAATGTAAATGATGCAAACGCAGTAGAAACTGCAATTAAAGGAATTGTAGAACAAGAGAAACGTATTGATATTTTAGTAAACAATGCAGGTATTTCAATTGATGCACTTTTGATGCGGATGTCAGATGATGATTGGAAAAAAACTGTAGATGTTAATCTAAATGGCGCCTTTTATTGTTCTAAAGCAGTTATTAAAACTATGATGAAGACGGGGGGGACAATTATCAATATGAGTTCTGTAGTAGGTAGAATGGGTAATGCTGGACAAACCGCATATGCCGCATCAAAGGCAGGTTTAATTGGTTTTACTAAGAGTTTGGCAAAAGAGGTTGCATCACGTGGCGTACGTGTAAATGCGATTGCACCTGGTTTTATTACAACCGATATGACTAATGCTCTTCCGGAAGAACATCGTGAAAAGTTAACGCAAGTAATTCCATTAAAACGTTTAGGCGAAGCAAAAGATATTGCTGATACAGTTGCATTTCTAGCTAGTGACAGCGGAAGTTATATTACAGGGCAGGTAATAGGTGTTGATGGCGGAATGTATATGTAAATTCTCCGCCTAAACGTTCTCTTTAACTTTTAGAATTTGCCTTAATGGGTAAAGTGCTAAAATCAAGAACAATGGAATACAGATCAGTGCCGTTGTAATGCCAGCTCCATCCAACAGAAATTTCATCAAAATCATCATGATCGAGTTACATGCGGATTTCACCATCTGTGAAATCGACAGAACGGTCCCTCGTTCATTTGATTGAATGCGATGATGAATTAAGGAAGCAAAAACCAATCTGAACATCATTTGAACAGCCGGTACAATGGCCAGGACGGTTATTAACGTATAGAGTATATATGGGTTTGACACATGTTGTGCTGCTAGGGCGCAGATAAGACCTATTAAAATAATACCTATTGGCATTATGGCGCTTTTTCTAACACCCAAATAATCAAATACATGATGTGCTTGATGCGCTCCCATCACACGGCTAAGCAGGTTCAAGCTAACAAAAATACCAAAGAACGCGACTGGAATTCCAACGGACTCCATTGTCGGCTGCAATAACCACATCAAAGCTAACGTACATGCGCCAAGCAATGCCGGGTATAACATGAACCATTTAATTTCCGGATGCTTCACCGAAAATTTTACAATTCCTAAAATGTCTTTCAAAGGAGATGTTTCTAGTACAACTTTGCGCCTAGATTCAGGCAATTCCGGCAAGAATAATACCATACCAAAAGCTATTGTAGAAACAGCGATTGTTAATAGAATAATTTCTCCGCCAATAACTGCATATAGGGCACTTCCCGTCAATGCGCCAATTGCCGATCCCGCTTGCATATATGTTTGAATGCGGCCTTCCTCTTTTAAAAAACTTTTTTCGCGTTTGATACGTTTAAGCAAATCGTATGTGTAGGCTTCTTGAGTTCCTGTTATCAAGGCCAGTCCAATTCCCCAGATCGCCTCTGTCGTTAATACCCACCAGAAAGTATTCCCGAAATAGAGAACGATGTATCCAATTACCCAAAGAGAAAATCCAATGCACAAGATCTTTTTTCGCGAAAAGACATCAGATAAATATCCGGATGGGATTTCAAATAAAAAATGTGCTAAGCCAAAGATTCCTTGAATTAAAAAGAAATCGCCAAGACTCATCCCCTTACTTTGATACAATAGAACGATGACTGGCAATACGAACAACATGTTGCGAAAAAGACTCGATAGGCGCAATAACCAAATTGCAGTTTCATTTCCAGCTGGTTTTATGTTGAGTCTATTTTTCATTTAATTCTCCTTAATATTACCTTATCAAACTTGATAGAAATATTAAGATTTTTTATTTTAATTAAATTGACTAAAAAACTTCAGCAATTTCACAAAAGCTTCAAAATCATCAGCCACAAACTTACTTATTTTCTCTATTATTCTCATCCTAAATTATTTAGTTGATTTTATTTCTAATTTTGTTTTATACATCGTGATTTCATTGAGCTTTTTCTCTTTACTGTTCATAAGTTAAGAATTAAAAATTTCTTTATCTCTTGTTAGAGAAAAATGATTTTTGTAGGGCGAGTTGTGTTGTCGTATAAGCCGACACTCCATCGTCAGAAAATGACGTTTAGCTGTGCAACTACCAAAATTTTGTAGTCCACGATTTAATCAATTAAAAAAGATACAACCAGTATTACAGTAAGTAAAAACTTCTAGAGTTTAACTTTATTGTTATGCATGGTTTTGTCTACTTTAAATTTTAGAGAAGTTACGCTCATATCTCTTGAGTTTTGAAAAACTCGAGAAGTATGAGCGTGCAGAGCGATAGCGAAGCCATATTAGTTGATGTCTTCGTGATTGACAAATGATAAACAAATTTTACAAAGAATATTTTAGCGGCGAATTGTTTGGTTAATTTCACTTACTTGCAAATTTCTCTGTAAAATTTTCCAAACAGCACATTTGGTGCTGTTTGTTCATCGCAAAGCGGTGAACAAACAAGAAAATATTTGTAAAAACTAAATGCTTTTATGGAAAACTTAAATAACAGGAGTATATAATGAAAGTTACAAGAAAATTTACATCTGCTGGCAAGAATCCTTTTGAAAAAATTCGTTTTAAAAAAATCAATTCCAGTATTCGTAATCCGGATGGTTCTGTAATTTTTGAACAAAACGATATTGAGGTTCCAGAGCATTGGTCACAAGTCGCTAGTGATATTTTAGCACAAAAATATTTTAGAAAACGCGGAGTACCGGTTAAGCTAGAAAAATTTAGCGAGGAGAATGTACCGGAATGGTTATGGAAATCAGTCATCAGTGCAGATAATTCCGAATTTACAGGTGAAAGCTCTGCAAAACAGGTATTTATGCGAATTGTTGGCGCCTGGACTTATTGGGGGTGGAAAGGAAAATATTTTTCAGATGAATCTGATGCACAAACCTTTTATGATGAAATGCTATATATACTAGCATCACAACAAGGAGCGCCAAATTCTCCCCAATGGTTTAACACTGGTTTAAATTGGGCTTACGGAATTGATAGTGTAGCACAAGGACATTTTTATGTTGATCCGGTTACAGAAGAAGTAGTTCTTTCAAAATCATCTTATGAACGCCCACAACCACATGCATGCTTTATTCAAAGTGTTGAAGATGACTTAGTCAATGAAGGTGGAATTTTAGATTTATTACTTCGCGAAGCGCGATTATTTAAATATGGTTCAGGAACAGGATCCAATTTTTCTAATTTACGTGCAAAAGGCGAACTGCTTTCCGGTGGCGGAAAGTCCTCCGGTTTAATGAGTTTTCTAGTTGTCAGTGACCGCTCTGCCGGCGCAATAAAATCGGGGGGAACGACACGCCGCGCTGCGAAAATGGTAATTTTAGACATTGATCACCCAGATATTGAAGAATTTATTAATTGGAAAGTTATTGAAGAACAAAAAGTTGCTGCTCTCGTGACCGGCTCTAAATTTTTAAATAAGGGTTTGAATTTAATTTTGAAGGCTTGTCAAAATCCTGCGTTGGAGCCGGAATTTAGATGTGATCCAAAGCAGAATAAAGAACTACGTTCTGCAATTACTATGGCACGAAGTTATTTAATTCCGGAGAATTACATTCAACGCGCAATTGAAATTGCTAAACAAGGTTTCATAGAACTTGAAGTTCCGATTTACGAAACCGATTTTAATTCGGAGGCATACGCCACCGTTTCAGGACAAAATTCTAATAATTCAGTTCGTATTTCTAATGAGTTTTTAAATGCAGTCTTGGAGAATAAAGACTGGGATTTAATAAATCGTACAGATAAAAAAATCGCGAGGACAGTTAAAGCAAAGAAAATCTGGGATGACTTATGTTACGCGGCTTGGTCTTGTGCAGACCCAGGTGTGCAGTTTGATACTACAATTAATGAATGGCACACTTGTCCGGAATCGGGAAAAATCCGCGCTTCAAATCCTTGTTCAGAATATATGTTTCTTGATGATACGGCATGCAATTTAGCCTCAATTAACTTACTTAGTTTTCTAAATGCAAAAGGCGAATTTAATATTGAGCTCTTTGAACATGCTGTGCGTTTATGGACATTAGTTTTAGAAATCTCTGTTTTTATGGCGCAATTCCCATCCAAAAGTATTGCGACTGGTTCGTATGAGTTTCGTGCACTTGGATTAGGATTTGCAAATTTAGGTGGTTTGTTAATGGCGATGGGGCTGCCTTATGATAGTTTAGAAGGCCGTGCAGTTGCTGGTGCGATTACTGCCATTATGACTGGTAATGCATATTTGACTTCTGCTCTAATGGCAAAAGAACAAGGTGCATTTAAGCAATATGAATTGAATAAAAAATCAATGTTGCGTGTTTTAAATAATCACGCACTAGCTGTTGATGGTACAACTTCTGGCTATGAGGGTGTAACAGTTCCACCAGTTGCTTTACGGCATGAGGATTGTCCTGACAAAAGGATGATTGAAGCTGCTAGCGCAGTTTGGGAAAAAGCTCTTGAGTATGGGAAAAAGTATGGTTTTAGAAACGCGCAAGTCACTGTACTCGCACCTACTGGCACAATTGGATTGTTAATGGATTGCGATACGACTGGAGTTGAACCTGATTTCGCTTTGGTAAAATTCAAAAAACTTGTGGGCGGTGGATATATGCGAATTGTAAATCAGCAAGTCCCGGTTGCTTTAAATCGCCTTGGTTATTCTCCTGAGGAAATTAAAGCGATTTGTGATTATGCTGTTGGTCGTGCGTCACTAAAAGATGCACCATATATAAATAGTGCCACCTTAAAAGATAAAGGATTCACTGACGATGTTTTAGAAAAATTAGAAGCTTCTTTGAAATCGGCTTTTGATATTCGCTTCGTCTTTAATCAATACACACTGGGAGTTGATTTTTGTAAAGGTGCACTTGGATTTACTGATGAGCAGTTGAACGATTTTTCTTTTGATATGTTAACTACATTAGGCTTTCCAAAAGAGGCGATCGAAAAAGCTAATGAATATTGTTGTGGAACAATGACAATTGAAGGCGCACCGTA
>JAVBQZ010000117.1:0-6875 GCA_031548505.1 Bdellovibrionota bacterium
AATAAATGAACTGGGGCCAGCAATCAATTTCCGAACTAAATCCTGATGCTTTCCACAAAATGAACATGTGAGATTCCCACTCTTTGAACGTTTTTCTGTATTATTTTTATTATTGCTAATCACATTAAATCCTTAAAAAAACCGTAAAATTCGATAACTCCACAACACTAAGATGTAAATTATAAAAAATAATTTCAAAAAAAATTGTAAAGCAGGGCGAGAGATAAATCTTGTGACAAAATCGTGACAATTAAAATAATAGCCAGAGCGCATGCCATACATTTTTTTAACTTTCCTCCCACTTCTGTCGATGACAGCACCAAATGGAACATACTCTCTCAAATAACAATACCTCTACTAACGATAAAATTTTAGTCGTAGATGACAGTCTTGTCGTTTTAGACTCTCTTAAAGATCTACTCAGTATCAATGGGTTTGACGTCATTACAAAACAGAACTCAAAATCTGCAATAAGCTATCTAGCACTTCACGATTCCGAAATCTCATTAATTATTTCTGATATTAGAATGCCAGAACTTGATGGTTTCCATTTTTTACACCAGGTCCGCAAACTAAAATATGATTTTCGAATTCCATTTATATTTTTAACTAGCGCTGAAGAAGAAGTTAGCAAAGCAAAAGAACTTGGAATTGATGATTTTATTTCCAAGCCGTTTACACCGCAAGAAATCGTATCTTCTATTAAAGGTTGTCTCAAGAAATCCTTACATACTAAAGATGAACTCGCAGAAAAAACCAACGCTCATAAGCATATAATATTAAATACGTTAACACATGAATTTAATACCCCTCTCGTTTTAATAAGCAACGGTATTGAATTACTTCAAAAAGAACTGAAGGGACCAAAAGAAGTTGAGTGCTTAAAAATTATTAAACAGGGAAGTGAGCAATTAATGGGCATTATTAACAATATGTTATCAGCCCAACAGATTGAGTTAAAACCAGAAATTTTGAAAGGGCAAATTGAAAAACAAAAAAAAAATATAAAATTTGAGCATGTCGTTCAACGTGGAATCTTGGAATATCTGAATTCAATTCAATCCAGCTCAAGAGCATCGTTACCAGATATAAAATTCAGAATATCCCCGCTTTTCAATGATATTTATATCAACATCGCGCCAAATTATGTTAGCATTGCAATTGCTCATATAATTTCAAATGCCCATAAATTTAATAAAAAAGACGCAGCAATTGAAATCACAATGAAGAAGCATGACGATTTTGCGATTTGTTGCATTCGTGATTTTGGTTGTAGCATGGACAAAAAAATGTTCGATAATTTATGTAAAATGTTCACACAATTAAATAGAGAGAAACAAGAGCAACAAGGTTGCGGTCTAGGTCTTGCCATCGCAAGCAGTTATATAAATATGAATGGTGGCACATTGAGCTTTAGAAAACCAAATGATGACGAAGATGGAAGTATTTTAAGAATTTGCTTTCCAATTCAAGTGTAAATTATTTCAAAATTCATATCCTGCCGCTCTTTTTGTAATTCAAGCTAAAGCAATATCTATAACTATATTGAGACAATTCATAGTATCCCCTCTTAAAAAAATAAATTTTGACCGCATTTCATAATGGTTATATAGTTTTTACCATCTCTGTTAAAAATTACTCACAAAAAGTAATAACAAATTTTAACCCTATAAACCATGGACACATCAAAAGTATTTTGGACTGATATGCGCTGTTCTGTAGGTGATAGCTTACTTAATAAACTTGCACGTCTAATGAAACGTGCTGGCGCCGACACAATTGACTTTAACAAAAAATTTGTCGCTATAAAAATCCATTTTGGTGAACCTGGAAATCTTGCATACCTTCGACCAAATTTCGCAAAAACTGTTGCTGACTTTGTCAAAAAGAAAGGTGGACTTCCATTTCTTACCGATTGCAACACACTTTATGTTGGTAGACGAAATAATGCAATCGTGCATCTTGACGCTGCAAGTGAAAACGGATTTTCATCGTTCACAACTGGTTGCCAAAATATAATTGCCGATGGCATTCGTGGAACTGATGACATTGAAATAAAAATCAATGGCGGCATTTATTGCAAAACCGCACTCATCGGACGTGCGATTATGGATGCAGATATTTTCATTTCATTAAATCATTTCAAAGGTCATGAATTAACCGGTTTTGGAGGCGCAATAAAAAATATTGGAATGGGGAGCGGGAGTAGAGGCGGGAAAATGGTTATGCATAATGCCGGCAAACCGCACGTTGAACAAGCAAATTGCGTCGGTTGTAGAGTATGCAGTAAATTTTGTAATGCACAAGCAATTGAATTTAATTCAAAAGGAAAAGCAAAAATCAATCATGATAGATGCGTGGGCTGCGGGCGTTGTATCGGTGCTTGTAACCACGACGCAATTGAACATAATTGTGACGAATCAAATGACGTATTAAATTATAAAATGGCAGAATATGCTAAAGCAGTAATAGACGGACGTCCAAATTTTCATGTTAACATTATTAATCACGTTTCTCCAAACTGCGATTGTCACGGTGAAAATGACGCGGCAATAATTCCGGATATTGGTATTTTCGCTAGCTTTGATCCGGTTGCATTGGACAATGCGTGTATTGATATGGCGAACGCAGCACCGGAAATTCCAACTAGCGCTTTTTCAGAAAGCACTTCAAAAACTAAAGGCGACCATTTCTGCAAAATTCACCCAAAAACTAACTGGCGTGGACAAATATCACACGCTGAAAAAATAGGATTGGGGAATTCGAAATATGAATTAGTCAAAATAAAATAGATGAAAAAATAGAAAAAGATCTAGCTAGCCAACATAGTCTTGGCACTCGCTACATACTCATGCCCTATGAGTTTCCCTTTTTTAGAACTTTTTACTTATTCCTTATTTTGATAAACCGCCTGCTTATAACTATACCATATGCAAGATGAAATTAAATCAAACATTGTCTGATTATTTGTCTTATTCATCAATTTCTTCGTAGCAAATGCTAGATATTCATCCGGATTATAAAATGCCGTGTCTGGATTAATGTAAAATTTAGATTCGGGGATTTGATGTAATGTCATTTCGTCATAAAATTTAAAAATAATAGAAGAGAATAAAGAAACACGATTAGTAGAACTTTGCCGAATACAATTTAGTATATTTTTTAGACAATCTACTAAACGTGCTCTTTAGTGAGGGCACAAGCGCAGTTAATAAAATTTTATTTCCTACTAATAAGTTGCAAATAAGTTTCTTCTGGGATGACGCGATTTGTTATTAATGCCCTGAGAAATTTAAGATGTATTCTTACGATTGTGCGCTCCATGCACGGCTTTACGATCATAGAACTCCTAATTTCAATCGCAATTTTCGCCATAATCGTTGCAAACGGTTTCACTAAACTGCCTAAAATGTTCAGGCAAAATATCACGTCCTATTGCAGAGAATTAAATACAACGCTTGATAACTTATATTTAGAATCGCTTCTAACTAATAATGAAGCTGAAATTACATTTGATGACGATATAAATAAAATTATTGTTAATAAAACTAACGCTGGAACAAATAAAATAAAAATTAGTAATCCGCCAAAACATATTCACATTAGCTCAGCGAAATTTTCCGGCCTAAAACCTAAAGCCATCATTTTTAAAAAATCAAGCTCAGGAACAACAAGCGCAAATAATGGAACCACGATTTTGCAAGACGAAGAAGGAAAAACCTGCTCAATTATTCAATCACTTTATGGAGCAAGACGGTATGAAGTTAAATAAAACATTAAAAAATAAAATGCGTGGTGGAATTCTTATTGAATTACTTATTGCCTGCGCGATTTTAGGCATTACATTTGGCGCATTTGCTTTTAAAACAGCAGAATTGCAAAAATATTTTAATTTATCACAAAGCAAAATTGCACGGACATTCGCACTACTACAGGCAGCCAATATTATTAGTGCCACAAATTCTGGCGTTGCCATTGATGTTATTAATAATAATCAGATAAGGGATGATGCAAAAATCACAGGGCAATGTAGTGTGAATGCCTGCGAAATAAGTACAATTATTGAAGCAGATAAAAGCTATATTAACATTAAACTATTAGAAAATTTATGATAGGGCAAAATCAACGTGGTTTTTCGATAATTGAACTCTTAATTTCAATTACACTTCTTTCTATTATAACAATTTTAACTCTCCCTGCAATCAAACAATGGACACGTATCTATAAACAAACAGATGAATTTGCAGAGATTCAACAGAAATATTTTTTACTTTTTACCGAAATAAATAAATTCTTAAATATTCAATCTCCATTAACCCGTTCTATAATTCACACCCAAAAATTAACATCGGATATATTGCCCAGCTATATGAGTGCAAGTGTGAAAAATAACCCACAAAAAACTAATTCAAACGCTTTCTCTATTCAAATCCCAGACACTGACAATATATTAAATATTGAAAATCAAATTATCAATTCAGATACATTTTTCATTCAAATATGTTTATTGAAAGCCAATTTCAATGAACTTAAAAAACAAAACCTTTGGCTTTTAATTAGCATTGATGGAATCATTGAAACACAAGGTACACTGACCGAAACAGGCGAATTATGCAAAGATACAAATAATAAAAATGCATCATACCATCTCGCAGTTAAACAAGTTAATAAACCAATTTTTAATTGGAGCGCCAAACAATTAGTACAAAATATTGAAACTCAAAAACCGAATATAAAATTTATTATGCCTGTAAAAGAAAGTGCTACACTTTATATTGACACTAACGATACACTTCGTCGGATTGACCATAATCAAGGAAGTAGTAATCCTATTGGTTATAATTCATATAGTTGGACAGCTGAAATTCTAAACGAAAATTCAAAATACAAAATTCTCAAAGTTCAAGGTATTGCCCAAAACGAATATGAAACAAAATTTAAAAACCTAGTTACGCAACAAATTATCGCTATTCCAAACAATAACGATAATTCTAATTATTTAGACATATTTTTTTAAAGTTATGAAATATTGCCCGCCGAAAATAAGTATATTACTCACGCGCGCTAAACAGCGCGGCAGTGCACTTATTTTTATCCTTGCAGTAACATCTATCGTTAGCAGTATTATCATTTTGTTCTCGAAAACGATAAATAACCATATCGCCATTGCTAAAGCATTAAACCATAACCTGCAAATCAGTTCACAAACTCACAATAATCTAGTCACCAACATAAATTCGCTTGTCCAAAAAATTTATAATAATTCCGACAATATTCTTACCGACAGTCAAATAATTAATATTGGTTCACCTGCAACTATTTTTAAAATTTCAGAAAACAATCTTTCTAAGCTTATTATCGCTCGTCAAACAAGAAATGTCGAACCTAGATATAAACTCCCAAATTTTACTTCACTAAAATCTACCTTTACAAATTATGATTGTCCAGTCGATTCAGCAGCGCAAAACAATGATTCCGCATTGGAAACTAAATCAATCTGGACTTGTATTTTTAATGATCAAACAGTCCAAAGCGGTTTTTATAATGGTAATATAAAAGGCGATAAAATGGTTTTATCAACTAACGCCGCTGCTGATTCACAAACGAATATCATTGTCATCGGGAATCTAGATATTCAAGAAATTTTAATTGATAATCCGAAAGACATTGAAAATTTTAAAGTGATACTTTTTGTAGTCGGAAAGATAAAAATTCATAGCGTAGAATTAATGAATAAAACTACGGCAACAAATCAAAATATAACAATGGATATCATCTCTAGTAGTTCAGATATTGAAATTAAAACCTTACCTGCAACCATAAAAACTTGCTCGCGCGCGAATACGGTTACAATAAATAATGTGAAAGTCCCCTCTTGTTTAGATAGAGAACAAAACAATCAATATACTGATGGTATTTTCGTGCTGTAAGACACCAAAAAGCACATGGAAATTAGATATTACCTTGTGCTATAACCTTACTCACCTGCTTAGGATTATACACATTATGGAAATTTATTTTTATACTTCGTAGTGATGGTACCAAATCCTTTTGCACATCATCTCCCGACGCCCCTAGCGATTGTTTTGCCAAAATAAACGGGAAACGGAAAACGAATGTTAAATCACTTAATTCATTTCCAGCAATATTAACTTGCTTTTCCTGCGTATCTAATAACACCAAATGCGATGGTTTTACCTCATCATTTTGTAAATTAGTAGTTAATGAAAAAGCATACTGGGTTAGCCACGCAAAATGTTTTTCAGTATCACGCACTTTTAAAGTTACGATTAAATCATCACTATCCTGCTCTGCCGAAATAAATTGAAAATTAACATTATCCGGTAATTCTTTTGAGGCAACTAAAAAACTGTAAATTAGATATAGATTTAAAGTCAGAACAAACAGTGCTATAAAAATAGTTTTTTTACTGCCTTGAATATTGAAATTCAATTTTTGTTTTAACATTATACTTAAATCTTTTATTTCTAACTCTAACCGCGCTTTTTTCGGCAAAAGTATCATAAAACAACCAGCGATAATTGCAGAAATAAAGGTTAGACTTATTGAACCAAGTACACCTAACAAACAAAGCATTATAGGATTATTAAACGAGTTATCCGCAGCCATTAACAAAACAAAATTCAAAGTTAAAATCAGAAAGATAAATAAAACAAGATACGCTGTAATTGCAAAATTAGAATTTGATAAGGATATAGAACGGAGCAAACCAAACATTATATTAGAAGCATGAAACGTTTTTTCCTCTTCCGCTTCAAGGGCTTCTAATTCTTCAAAAATATCAATCTCTTTATCGTCCTTTGGAATCTCTTGTTTTATATAAAAATCGGCAACCGCAAAACATGGCGACCATA
>JAVBQZ010000194.1:0-5319 GCA_031548505.1 Bdellovibrionota bacterium
AATTGTTTGTGAAAATTCAATCATAAAGCTCAATGCGCAAGTCACAATTCACAATGCACAATTCCAACCCCTCCACCAACAAATAAATTGAAAAAACTGTTAATTGGGAACCATCCGTCTAGTTGTGTCGGGAGGGGCAATTGTGCATTATTAATTGCGAATTGTACATTGTTACTTTGGTTTTTCTAGAAAAACCAAAGTAACAAGTATGTACTAATTATTTCTTCATCTGCTGCTGCAACAAATCACCGAAAGTAACTGCTGCGCCATTATCTTCTTCAAGATATGGTGAGAATTCCTCTCGTTGTTTGCGCTTAGACTGTTTCAAACTCAGGCTAATACGACGCTCTAGTTTATCAACTGAAGTAACTTCTGCCTCAATCTCATCACCTGCTTTATATTTCGTATTTATATCTTCGTCTTTCTCAGTTGGAATTTGCGAAATATGAATTAGACCTTCAACACCTTCTTCTAATTTCACAAAAATACCGAACTCAGTAACATTCGTAATCAGACCTTTAACTTTAGCACCGTTAGGATAACGCGCAGGTACTGATTGCCAAATATCCGGCTCTAATTGTTTAATACCTAAACTTAAACGCTCATTCTTAGGATCAATTTCAAGCACGACAACATCGACCTTATCTCCCTTTTTATAAAGTTCCGTAATTTCCTTAGGATCCTTAACACGTTTAGTCCAAGAAAAGTCAGAGACATGCACTAAACCATCAATATCATCTTTGATATTAACAAAAATACCAAAATCAGTAACAGAACGAACTGTGCCATTAACTTTTGTACCAGCTGGGAAATCATTTTTCAATTCTTCCCAAGGGTTTGGTGTTAATTGTTTCAAGCCCAAACTAATTCTTTGGTTTTCTGCACTGACTTCAAGGACAACCGCTTCAACAACATCTCCAATGCTTACAACTTTTGAAGGATGTTTAATTTTCTTTGTCCAAGACATTTCCGAAACGTGAATCAAACCTTCAATACCTTCGTCTAATTTGACGAACGCGCCGTAATCAGTCAAACTAACGACCGCCCCCTTAACAGTTGAACCAGGACGAACAGCTGCTTGAATTTTCTCCCATGGGTTTTCGTGTAATTGTTTCATACCAAGCGAAACACGTTCTGCCGAATCATCATATTTCAAAACTACTACCTGAACTGTCTGACCAACTTGTAGCATTTCATTTGGATGATTGACACGCCCCCAAGACATATCAGTGATGTGCAATAAACCGTCAATTCCACCCAAGTCAATGAACACGCCATAATGTGTAACATTTTTAACCGTACCTTCCACAATCGTACCTTCAGAAATTTTATCAATCGTATCTTTCTTAAGCGTTGTGCGCTCTTCTTCAAGAACTGCACGACGTGAAAGCACGATATTTCCACGATCACGATTATATTTAAGAACTTTCAAGTCTAAATCCTGACCAATAAATCTATCTAAATTACGTTGCGGGCGAACGTCAATTTGCGAACCCGGTAAAAATGCCGGCACACCAATATCAACTTGCAAGCCTCCTTTCACTTTCTGCACAACACGACCAACGATATGCGTACCTGTTTTTTGAATCTCTTCTAACTTGTTCCAGATTTTTAATTGTTGTGCTTTATCATAGGAAAGTACCAACTCACCGTCCTCACTTTCTGTAGCCAACATTAACACTTCAATTACATCACCTTCATTAACTGAAATTTTACCATTATTATCTTTAAATTGGTTTAAAGGAATATGACCTTCCGATTTATAACCAATATCTATAACAACGTGATCTTTGCTAACCAAAACAACCTTGCCTTGAATAAGTTCGCCTTGTTTGCTCGGAGTGTAGCCGTTACCTAAAAGGGCTTCAAATTCTTTTTCTAAAGCTGAGTCACTCTGTTCAGCCATTAAATTTTCGTAGTTCATAAAATAAATACTAAATAACTATAGGGTTAATAAAAATAATGTACAATTTGCAATTCATAATTCACAATTTACAATTCACAATTACCCAACGGCCCCACCCCAAAAAAGCATTGATTTTCTTCTTTGATAGAGCGGAAAATTGCAAATCTATATTTTAAATTGCAAACCGTACATTAAACTCTACACAATAAGTGTAACTAATTTTTCCAATACTTCATCTATTGTACAATTCGAGGTATCAAAAAACTGTGCATCTTCAGCGATACGAAGCGAAAATTCTCCTTTGTGCGTATCATTATAATCGCGCTTTTCTAGATCGGCTTTAACCGTCGCAATATCCACATCTACACCGCGCGCCTGTTGTTCTATAAAACGACGTTGCACACGCACATCTACTGAAGCATCTAAATAAAATTTGTATTTTGCATTCGGGAATACAATTGAACCGGCATCTCGCCCTTCTAACACAAGTGAGCCAAAGGCAATCTGTTGACGCTGAACATCTGTGGCAACACTACGAACTTTGGGATAAGTACTAACCTTACTCGCAAGCAAGCTGTTACGTTCAGAATAAATTTTTGGACTACTCAATACACCGTTAACATAAAGATCTGTTAACCAATTTTCAGTATTTAAACGAAATTCAAATTTTAAGGTTTCTGCAACATTTGAAAGGACTTCTTCATCTTCTAAGCTAAGCTCATGTTCATCTGCGTAAAGCGATACATTACGATAAAGGGCACCAGAGTTAATGTGGAGTAGTTTTAATTTTTGGGAAATTTTTTTGGCTATAGTCGATTTACCGGCAGCAACCGGACCATCAATAGCAATTACGAAATTTTGATTTTTTTCAGGCATTAAGCATTTGAACCAACCTTTATTTTTGTTAGTGTAGCGAAAAATGAACTATTCAAAACCTTAAAAAGAAAACAGTAATCTGGGAAGATGGGCGCGCAAATGCGAGTGCAAGTGCAAGAATATCTAAAAATATAGATATATCAAGAATGCGCCCAAGCAGTGTAGTTTCGTCACTAACAACACTGCACGTTAAATATTGAAGAATAGTGTTAGGCTCGAATATAACACTAAATTATTTAACGCTTCCCCCTCCCCAAACCGAATACAAAAAGAACCGCTCTCCGCCTAAACCAACAATCCCCCTTTCTCCTAACCAAACAACAAACGTAGACGAAAAGCGGTTCAAATATCGGAAAAGCAAAAAAACATTCTAAGTCCATTTTTCGGGCGCGCCCTATATAAGAAAACAGAAAATAAGGCAATAAGATGAAATTATTTGTAAACGGATAAATTTATTGCGGAAAAATGAGAATTTTCTAGATTAAATAGAATGCTACCCTTTCAATTTTAAAGCGATATTAGCTCTAATTAAAGTTGGTACGTCATAAAGCAAAGAAAATTCTTCATCATCTGTTAGATTCAAAACTTCATCCGCGTTTATATAAGCATTTAATTTTAAATTAGCTGTTTTAAAAACATCCGGATCAAAGATTGGAGCTGGGCCATTTGCAGGTAGCATCAAGATATGGACTGCATTAAGTAAATCGTCGTGGAGTAGCAGGTCTAATCCTTGCAATCTCGTAGTAGATTCTTTTTGCAATTTCTTCAAAGAACGATCAGCTTCTACAACAATATTAGGAGGGTTTATCTCTTCAGGTATCACAAGGAGTTGTTTTCGTTTAGCCCACAAACCAAGTGAAGATTTAGAAACAAATACAGATATTGGAATTGAAAAAACTAAACCTATATTAACCGGTAGCATCCACCAGAATAATGTATCCGTATAAACTAGAAGCACGAATGTACTTAACAACCCCAACAATGTGTGAAACCAATGACGTCTTAAGGCTTCCTCTAAGCTAGTTCCTGTATCATCTCGGCTTTGCGTGCTCCAACTAATAGATTTCCCCAAAAATATATCTACAATAAATTTGCTTTGAAACACCATCATAATCGGAGCAACCAACACACTAATAAATATTTCAAAAATTACACTTAAAAAAGAAGCAAACTTTTTTACTTCTTCTTGTCTAATATAATTTAGCCAACCTAAAAACTTAGGGAATATTAGCATCGACATAGAAAAAATAAATAAAACTATGGTTCCTATAACATCAAAAACCGGCCATTCCGGAAACAGTGTTTTAACGTCTGGAAAATATGTCGGCGGGAAAAATACCTCTCGTAGTGCAATCATTATACCAACCACTAGAAAGGAAAACCAAAGTAGTGACGATAAATACGACATTATGCCAATTACAAAATGTAATCTGCTAATAGGATGTAAACCTCGTGCAAATAAAACTTTAAGGTGTTGCATATTTCCCTGACACCAACGCCTATCACGAGCGGCGAAATCAATCAGAGTTGCCGGCGTTTCTTCATAACTACCACCTAAATCCGTTAGCAACCAAGTCTTCCAACCGGCACGTCTAATTAATGCAGCTTCCACAAAATCATGACTTAATATATATCCTCCAAAAGGCTTTCTCCCTTTTAATACCGGAAGCCCGCAACAATCTATAAAGGCTTGCACTCTAATTATAGCATTATGCCCCCAATAATTACTTGCATCCCCCTGCCAATAAGTGAGTCCTGCGCTTACAATTGGCCCATAAACTTTTCCGGCAAACTGTTGCACACGCGCAAATAATGTATTGCGATTAATAGACATTGGTGGCGCTTGAATAATACCTGCATCTGTATTAAACTCCATTAGGCTCGCCATTTTTATTATCGTATCTGCCGCGACCAAACTATCCGCATCCAAGACGATCATAAAATCATAATTAATTCCCCACTTATTACAAAAGTCTTCAATGTTCCCGGATTTTCTAGCGACATTTCTAGGGCGGCGACGATAAAATAAGTTGCATTTTGGAGGTATAATTTTTTTTGTTTCAAACCAAACTCTTTCCTCCTCAACCCAAACTTTAGGATTAGTACTATCGCTTAAAATAAAAAAATCGAAACTACTACCTTTTCCATTGCTACTAATATCTTCAGCCATTGCTAAAATATTAGCAAACACATGAGCCGGCGCTTCGTTATATACCGGCATTAAAATGGCCGTTTTAGAAGTTAATTGAATGTCTATTGCTTTTTGATATTTTAAAGAAAATTTACTGCCTCTCCTTAGGAGAAAAAAACCAAAAATACTTGACCAAAAAAACAGCGCGATCCAAGCAAAAGTTAGAATAAAAAGAAATATTACTAAATATCTTGTATAAGGATTAAGATCGCTAGGAATAGCATCAGTCCATTTTAAAGTCGCAAGAACCGTACTTAAAATAGCGAGTCCGAAAACACAAAAACGCCTCCTATTTATTAAACCAGATTTTACTTCCAGCTTAGTGCCTTGCATTTCTACATTTCCT
>JAVBQZ010000089.1:0-10479 GCA_031548505.1 Bdellovibrionota bacterium
CTTTAATAAATAAAGTCAAATCCATTTCATCTTTTGTCTGCGGCACAAACGAAGCATTTCCAAA
This sequence comes from Bdellovibrionota bacterium, assembly GCA_031548505.1. Lineage (GTDB taxonomy): Bacteria > Bdellovibrionota_C > UBA2361 > SZUA-149 > JAITKM01 > JAITKM01. The sequence continues at coordinate 65 of JAVBQZ010000089.1, forward strand.
TTCAGACGGAGTAACAACTTGTTTTTTATCGCAACCGTAAACAATGCATGCTGATCCCAAACCAGTTCCTGCTCCAATTATTGAGGTTGCAGCATATTCAGATGACAGGCCTTGTTTAAATGATCTAAAAATCCCTGCATCATGTGCACTTTTTGAGATGCAAGCATAACCCTGCGCTTTAAAATCATTTAGTAACAAAACCTTATTGAAGATTTTATCTAGTTCATCGATATCAAGTGTGAGCAGATTATTTGTAAATTTTAATTTTCGCCCAGTTATTGGACAAGCAATTGCTAAAGAGAAGGTATCAAACGAGGTTAATGGGATAGATAATTTAACTTTTGCAAGAATATCTAAAAAACTTGTTTCGCTATCTAATAAAATCTGTTGTTTATTATTTAATGTAAAGGTTTGTGCACCAACATCTTGTACAAATGATGCAAAACGTGCCGTTGATCCGCCTATATCAGCAACAAGAACTTGTTTTGGCTTGTAAAAAAACATACGAAAATTCAAAATTAATATTTAAGATTCCAAATTCCACAACCTAGAAAGGCATGATAAATCGCGTTCCTTCTTATTTTAAAAATAAAATGTGACGTTTACACAATAGGGTAACTACTGACAATAATAAACTATTTACGGAAAAAAAATAATAAATTAGCAATATACAATCATCTTCAATAAAAAAATAAGTACGAGGTATTATATATTCATGCTCCATGAGTTTTCCCGATTTCTTTTAACCCTTTTGGAGCATGAGTATGCGGAGCGACAGCGGAGCCATATACAAATATACTCCTGTTTATAATAACAATAGCATCGCGAAGCGATGACAAAACAAAGAGGATGTTTGCTAAAACTACAATCGCTTTTTAGAAAAAATCAAGTAACAGGAGTATATACATCTTGATTTTTACTATTAACACCAATCTTAATTAATTTTAAATCTTAAACTATCGTGGCTGAAATTAGAAATGTAATCGGTATTGACTTAGGAACTGCAAATTCTGCGATAGCAATTGTGCGTGACGGACAACCTATTATCCTGCAAGATACTTATAGTGAGCAAGACACTATCCCATCAATTTTCGCCATTGATTCTAATTTTAATCATATCGTTGGTTACCAAGCTGAAGAACAAGCCGAAGTCAATCGTCTTAACACCATCTTTGCAGTTAAACGTTTAATTGGTAGAAAATACAATGCACCAGACGTACAGGAAGCAACAAAAAAAATGCCTTATAAAATTGTTCCTGCGAAAAATGGTGATGCTTGGGTTGAAATAGACGGACAACCAATGAGTCCCGAACAAATCTCTGGTTATATCCTAAAATATATACGTGATGTTGCAGAAGCACGGCTTGGTGAGCCAGTAAAACACGCCGTGATTTCTGTGCCGGCACATTTTAACGATGCGCAACGCCAAGCGACACGTGATGCTGGTCGTCTAGCTGGTCTAACTGTGTTGAACATAATTAATGAGCCGACAGCTGCCGCTCTTGCCTACGGAATTGATTTAAAAGAATCAGACAAAAGCGAAAAAATTATTGCGGTTTTTGACCTTGGTGCAGGAACATTTGATATAACAATTCTAAAGCTTCACAATGGGTTGTTTGATGTTATGTCCACAGGTGGTGATACATTTTTAGGTGGTGAAGATTATGATTTGGCAATGGTCGCTTGGTTAATCGAGGAGTTCAAAAATCAAGCAGGAGTAGATTTATCTAAAGATAGAATGGCACTTTCAAGAATTAAATTCGCTGCCAGAAATGCACGCCATGAATTATCTTTTAAAAACGAAGTGATATTGGACATTAAAAATTTATCATCAACAGGATTTGGTGCTGGTTCGGAAGGAATTTCAATAAATCTTAGACGTCCAGCAATGGAAGCATTATTTGGTAATCTAACTGGCCGTTTGAATGCCCCTTGCATGAAAGCTATGGTTGATGCAGGTATTCGTGCAGACGATATTGATGATATAGTATTGGTTGGTGGTATGACGAAAATGCCGACCATTCGCAAACAAAGCCGTATAATCTTTGGACGTGATTCAATTGATACAACTATCGATCCAGACCAAGCAGTCGCATTAGGCGCAGCTGTACAAGGCGCATTAATGCAAGGTATTTTATCCGGCGTAAGTTTAGCCGACGTAACACCACTTACCCTATCTATTGAAACGGAAGGCGGACTTTGCACACCAGTTATTCCACGAAATTCAAAAGTTCCTGCTGACTTTACAGAAATTTTTACTACTTCCGGCCCAAACCAAAAAGAGTTGGTCGTTCATTTATTACAAGGCGAAAGCCCGTATGTGTTTGAAAATAAATCTCTCGGGCTTTTCAAATTAATTGATATTCCGCCTGCACCACGTGGCAAACCAAAAATCGCGATTAACATTACAGTTGATATAGATAGCATCGTACGACTTTCTGCAGAAGACCAAGATACTGGTGATAAAAAAAATTTGGAAATTTTTGTAAATTCCGGACTTTCGGAAGAAGAATTAAACAAATTAGTGCGCGAAAATACAACGCTTGAGCAAGAAACAAATCGCAGAAAATCAGAAGATACGTCCGGACTGAGTGATGATGAAAAACGCAAACGTCGCGACTTAGATACCTACTTAGACAATGCTGAAACACAGGAATTCAGAGAAGCAAAAGAAAAATTACGACACCTCATTTATTCCGTACAATTTGATTTGGATACAAATGGTAGAAAATTCAAAGGCGAAACGCGAGAGGAATTAGATAGAACCTTACAATACGCACGCGCTGCATTAGATGGTTCAAATAATTTGGAAGAAATTCAAGATTACGCAAGTTCAATTAAAACATTAGAAGGGAAGTTCCACGATTATATAGATTTTGGGGGATAATTGGAAGAGGTATGAGCATGTATTAAATTCTATACTGCTTTTTTAAATTTTCCCCATTGGCTCAATAATGCCATATTTTTCAATTCAATTGGCTCAAATTGTTTTAATTTTTTTAGATATACAAGATTGTCATGTGGAGATGTCCTTTCCTGATTAAGACCTATTTTTTCAAATATTTCTAGCAGCCAATCCATATGAGGCATAGGAGTTGTCAACATTAATTCCCCGTCATCTTTTAATAAATCGTAAAATTCTTGAAAAATATTTATATGTTCAACGACTTCAAATGCTATAATATAATCAAATGATTTTGATTCCAGCCCTAATTGCTTCCACATGCGAATATCTCCTACTATATCTGCAGGAGGAGAAATATCTAAACCTATATAATTAATATAGCCGTTTTCTCTCATATACTTTCCAAGCCATTGTGAACCGGAACCTACTTCAAGTATCCTACTGCTTTTATCAATATCTTTTAGAAAGTATTTAAGCTTCTTCTTCTGTGCATATGTGCTAAGTATTGGCATATTTATATCATCGCTACATTCTATTTATATTCACAAATATAATCTTTTTGCTCCTTTGTATTGCAACAGATCAGCCTTGTTATAATCATTTTAATTTGCTGCTCTAGCTTATCTTTATCTAAATTTGGGTTTCTAATCAACCGCATCTTAACGCCATTTAAAACTAAAGCTACAGCTTCAACCCTCGAACGGAGTTCTTCTTCTTCTTCTTTTGGCTGATATAACTTAATTAATTCGAAAAGCCAGTTATCAAGATATTCTTCATATTTTTTTATTGCTGCTGCCATCTCCTCGTTTCTCCCGGTTTCAGCAACAATATCAAAAAGTAAAGACAATCTTTTCATATCACAGCATTCTTGTAAATGTTTTCTAAAATGAGAAAATAGCACCCGCAGTCTTTCTTCTTTTGTAAAAGCTTTTCCAGAAATCTCTGTATAAAATTCAGCAAGTTGGCGATTTATAATAGTGGTAATGATTTCTTCTTTATTTTGAAAATAGTTATAAATATGCCCTACACTCATCCCGGCAGCTTTAGATATTTCCGCCATACTGGACTTATGAAAACCATTTTCGACAAAACATTTTTCTGCCGCTTCTAAAACTTGCTCGCAACGAGCTATAGCTTTTTCTTGGTTTAAATGTTTTTTGTGCATATTTTTGCACCTTTAAAATATGAAAAGTTAATTAAAATAACTGCGAAAGAAAATTAATTATCATATAACTTTTTTATTAGCTTTTTAATCATTATTTTTCTTTATACCAAACAGTTTTGTAATCATCACAAAAAATAATGGTACAAAGAAAATACCAAGTACTGAGTTAGTTAACATCCCGCCTACAACACCAATACCGATAGCATTATGACTCCCTGAACCTGCTCCCGAGCTTGTAGCAAGCGGCAAAACTCCAAGGATAAACGTCATGGCAGTCATCATAATAGGGCGTATTCTTAATTTGCATGCCATAAGTACTGAAGCGATTGTTCCCTTACCTTCTTCTCTTAAAGCCTTAGCGAATTCTACAATTAAAATCGCATTTTTTGCACAAAGACCAATAATTGTTAAAAAACCTACTTGGAAATAAACGTCATTGGTTTGATTAAATAAAAGTGCGGCAACTTGCACGCCGATTATTCCTAAAGGCACAACCAACATGACTGAAAGAGGAATAGTCCAACTCTCATATAAAGCAGCAAGAAGTAAAAATACAGCAACCATAGAAATTATATAAAGCATTGTCGCTTGGTCACCTGATTCCTTTTCTTGAAGTGATAATCCAGTCCATTCAAAATCAATACCATAAGGAAGCTGTTTTACGATTTCTTCAACTGCTTTCATAGCATCTCCAGTACTTTTCCCTTCAGCCGACTCTCCCACAATTTCAACAGAAGATATGCCGTTATAGCGTTCTAAGCGAGGAGAACCATAAGTCCATTTTGCTGTAGCAAAAGCAGAAAAAGGTACCATTTCATTTTTATTATTTCTAACGAACCACTTATCTAAATCTTCCGGCAACATGCGGGCACCAGCTTCAGCCTGCATATAAACTCTTTTAACACGTCCTTTATCGATAAAATCATTAACATATCCGCTACCCCATCCATATTGCAAAAGATCGTTAATGTCAGTCAACGCAATTCCTAACGCACCTGATTTTGATTGATCAACATGAATCAAATACTCAGGAGTATCCTCTTGGCCATTGTGCCTCACATTTTTTAAAACTTTGCTGTATTTAGGAGACATTGCCATCATTAAGAATTGGTTTCTTGCATTCATTAATTGATCATGCCCTAAATTGCCTCTGTCTTGAAGTTGGAAATCAAAACCGCTGGCATTTCCCAATTCGATAACTGCCGGAGGCACAATAGGGAAGACTAAGGCATCATTAATTTTACTAAAACGCATCATCGCCCTATTAGCTAGAGCTTGCACTTTTGATTCTTTTGTCGTTCTTTCACTCCAATCTTTCATCTTAACGAAAACCATCGCTGTATTTTGTCCCATTCCAGAAAAACTAAAACCGACTACTGCAAACACAGCTTCCAAATGCTCGCCTTCCTGCTGCAGATAATAGTCCTCAACTTCTTCAACAACCTTTGCTGTTCTTTCTTGTGTTGCACCAGCAGGAAGTATAATTTGAGTTAGCAACACACCTTGGTCTTCATCAGGAAAAAATGCGCTTGGGATTTTTGTAAATAGATATGCAATAGCAACAACCAAAACACCATAAATTACAATATATCTCCAAATTTTGGAAAGCATTTTAGAAACACTAGCAACATAAAAATCTGTAAAGTTTTGGAATTTATTATTAAACCATGCAAAGAATTTCCCAATAACACCGCCCGCTGTATCATGCTCACCTTTCTTTACAGGCTTTAAAATAGTAGCACAAAGAGCAGGAGTCAAAACAACAGCGACGACAACTGACAAAATCATTGCAGCCGACATAGTTATAGAAAACTGTCTATATATAACTCCGGTTGATCCGCCAAAGAATGCCATTGGAATAAATACAGCAACCAAAACTAATGCCATACCAACTAACGCACCAGTAATTTCATCCATAGATTTTTGCGTAGCTTTTTTAGGCGAAAGCCCTTCTTCTGACATCACACGCTCGACATTTTCAATAACAACAATTGCATCATCAACTAAGTTTCCGATAGCTAAAACCATAGCAAGCATAGTTAAAGTGTTAATCGAAAAACCAAAAGCAGCAAGTGTAGCACATGTTCCTAAAAGTACAACTGGCACAGTTATTGTAGCAATAACAGTAGCCCTAAAATTTTGAAGAAATAAAAACATTACTAGGAAAACCAAGATAACAGCTTCTACGATAGTTTTGAAAACGTCGTAAATTGAAATTTCAATAAATGGAGTTGTATCATAAGGGTAAATGGCTTTTAAACCCGAAGGGAATGAATTCGAATAACTCTCAACAAAAGCCTTGACAGTTCCAGCAGTTTTTAGAGCATTTGCACCATAAGCTAAACTGATTGATATACCAGTTGCTGGCATTTTATTATATCTAGAAAAAACATCATAACGCTCTTGCCCCATTTCAACTCTTGCAACATCTCCCAAATGAAGCATTGATCCGTCTTGGTTAACACGAAGTAATATCTTTTTGAATTGTTCCGGCGTTTGCAAGCGAGTTTGGGCTGTAACAGTAGCATTTAATTCCTGTCCTCCTACTGAAGGGGCTCCACCTAATTGCCCTGCAGAAACCTGCGCATTTTGAGCTTGAATAGCTAAAGTAATATCTTTAATTGTTAATTTATAATTATTTAATTGAGATGGATCTAACCAAATACGCATTGAATAAGGCGCACCGAATAATTGAATTTGCCCAACGCCTTCTAATCTTGAAATAGGATCTTGCAAGTTGGACGATACATAGTCGGCGATGTCAGCATTGTTCATACTGCCATCTTCAGATACAAAACCTACTACCATTAAAAAGGTAGCACTTGATTTATCAACCATAATACCTTGCTGCTGTACTTCTTGTGGGAGTTGTGAAACAGCAAGCTGTAGTTTATTTTGAACCTGAACTTGTGCAATGTCAGGGTCGGTCCCAATTTTGAAAGTTAATGTAATAGAAGCACGACCGGAGGACTGACTGTTCGACGACATATACAGCAAGTTATCAATACCGTTCATCTTTTGTTCAATTAATTGAGTGACAGTATTTTCTAATGTTTCAGCAGAAGCCCCCGGATATGTTGCATTAATTATAACTTGCGGCAACGCAATCATTGGGTATTGGGAAATCGGAAGAGATTTGATTGATAATGCGCCAGCCATCATAATAATGATAGCAATTACCCATGCAAAAACAGGACGATCAATAAAAAAACGAGCCATATTACACTATCCTAAACAGGTTAAATCAAAAAAGGAATAAAATCGAAAAATGTCGCATCTATGCAATTTTTCGCAATGCAGAAAAGATATAGATAAATAAATGCTTTTGTTATTAAGAATATCGACCTCCGTTTACCCCATCATTAAAAGTAACAACCACACTCCAGGCTGCTCTAAAAAAAATCAACCATACAATTTATTCTTTCTTTTTTATCTCAGCTACTGGAACATCACCTTTAGCTGCCACTTTTTCAGCTTCTACATTTGTGGACACGATTGATATTCTAGGTGCAGGTGCTCCGGGAATAAATCTTAATCTTTGAAAGCCTTCAACAACTATTTTCTCACCTAATTGCACGCCACCTGCAATTAGCCATCTATTACCTACAGTCCTAATAGTTGTAACAACTCTTTTTTCAGCAGTCCCATCATCTTTAGCGACAACAACCGTTGCTTCACCTGCTTTGTCTCTCGACACTGCTTGCTGTGGCAACAATACAGAATTTGATCTATTAGCTGTTTCAAGTTCAGCGCGAACATACATACCAGGTAGTAATTCTAAATCTGGATTAGGAAAAATTGCTCTTAAAATAATAGAATCAGTTGTCTGATCAACTGTAACATCAGAAAATTGCAAAGTCCCCTCATGCTTATAAAAACTTCCGTCAGTTAAAATAAGCTTAATCTTTGCATCTTTGGCTTCTTTTAAGTTTTTAACTTCCACCCCCATTTCTCTTCTTAATTGCATAAGCTCTGTGCTTGATTGAGTGACGTCAACATAAATCGGGTCTAGTTGTTGAACAACAGCTAGTTCTCTGGATTGATTCGCCGTAACTAAAGCACCTGGAGTTATATTTGATTTACCAATTCTTCCACTGATAGGAGATAATACTTTTGTATAATTTAATCTAATTTTAGCGGTATCAACCTGAGCCTGGGCAATTGCAACTTCAGCCTGCGCCTGTTTTAATGCAGCGACTGAATCTTCTAATTCCCGTTTACTGATAGCTTTATTTTGAATTAATATTTCATGACGAGCATTGTTAGTTTCTGTCACTTCTAAGTTTGCTTGTGCTTTTTTAAGTAAGGCTTCAGCATTAGCAAGTTCTGCCTTATAAATTGAATCGTCGATCTGGTATAAAGGCATATCTTGCGTAACATAACTGCCTTCAACAAAGAGACGTTCTAGAATGATACCGTTCACTTGAGGACGAACTTCAGCGATAAGATATGGAGCAGTTCTTCCTGTAAGATTTGTAGTTATTGTGATATCTTCTTTTGCTACTGTTATAACCTTAACCTCGGGCAGCGACATTTGAAGAGATGCACCGTCATCTTTGCAACCGTGAACAAATGCTGCAATAAGAAAAATCGTACCAATTAGTATCGAAAGTTTTAAATAGTTAATTTTTATGTTTTTCATTCTTCTATCCCGAATAGAGTTTAATGATATTGATTTGTAAGATGCTTTGGGGGTTAAAATTGTTACTTTAATGCGACTTTATCGGCTGGTTTCCTTTCATATGTTATTAATCGACTTATGACCGCGGCGCTTTAGAATAAACGTTCATTCTAAGTCAAGCAATTTTTAGCGATTTTTTTATAAAAAATAAATAAATGTAAGAAAATTAAATGGTTAGTGATAAAAACTGGGCCAACGACTTTAACGGATAATTCTATTTATTTTATCTTGCCAATCTTTGTGGTTTGTTACTGCTTTAGTATCCTAAAACCACTATCTTTTTAAAACATTTATACTTTCTAGTTTTGCTGTTTTTTAACTCTAGAAGCCTTTGGTCTGGCTAACGCCATTTCAATTTTTGACAATCTTTCAGCGAGCTCCTTATTTTGTTTTTTTATTTCATTAAGTGTCTCATTAGTAAGATATTCATCTAGATTATGATTTATAACATTGGCATTAACAGCTATCGCGGGAATACTCCCCAAACAACCCCATATCTGTGCACTATATGGTTCATACTCAAATGTAGAGTTAGTATCACAACCCATCATATTCTCTATTCGAAAATGGTAACCTGTATTTTTACCCGTGAATACGCCATAGCAAGTAATTGAGCACTCCTCTCGAACAAAATAAATAAATTTGTTAAGGGGCGATTCTCTATCCCACTCTAGTTGGTAAATTTCTATTTTATCAAAATCGTCCATATATCTAGCACCTATTTGCACATTCGCACAACATAATGGGATGCCATTAACACCTATATGTATGAACGCCATTTCTAGTGCATAAAATTTGCCATTATTTTTCGGCAGAGTAATTTTGAAAAGTTGCACACCTAAAGTTGTTCGACTTTCTGGTTGATCAATCTTGAACTCAACACTGCCCCCATCATTCCTTATAGTTCCTATACCTTTTTCTATTTTATCCCCTTCTATGCTTTCGGTAATTACGATTGCACCTCTTGGAAGTGGCGATAATTTAGCTGGCAAACTGCCTTTTGAAATTACCGTTAAGATAATATTGCCACCAGTGTTATCACGAGATGTTAATGATAAAAGTCTGTACTCAAATCCAGTAAATTGCTCCGTGTAATTACAATAAAAAGTTATGACTGAGTTCTCAAGCGTATAAGATAAATTATCTACAAAAATTTTATGTCCATACTTCCATTTAGCCTGATATACATTTATAATCGGTTGGTTATTTATAATACGTAGATATCCGCCAAAATAAAGTGTATCGTATACAGCAGGTTCATTGTTACCAAGATAAATAAACTCTATTTTCGCAATCACACTTTCCCAATCTAGTTCACAAACCTTAAGAGAAAAGAAAGGTACCGCTGTACCACAACCTATATCATGACTTTGATTAAAAATAATTTTTGAATTCGTTTTACGCCCCGGAAGAAATGGGACTTCGCGCTTATTTTTGTCACCCACTATAATTGGATAATTAATTAAACTGTCTTTAAATTCTGCAAATTGTCTAGGCTCATATTGAAGCAAGCGCTGAAAGAAATGATATTTGTCTGCCCCAATTTCCTTTATATCTTCCTCTAGAAGTTCCAAAAATCCAATTTGTTCTAAATATCCACCTGCCAATATATCAAAAACTACCTCTGCACTATCATCAAGAGTAATCATATCGCAAAACTGCCA
>JAVBQZ010000016.1:0-4626 GCA_031548505.1 Bdellovibrionota bacterium
GCTTGCAATTTTAATTTTCTACCAAATAATTTATCTTTCGGTATGTATGATAAAAAACTTTACACGTTGAATCTAAAATACACGACATCTCCATCACGCATCAGATAGTCTTTCCCTTCAATTCGTGTTTTTCCTTTTTCTTTTGATCCAACATCACCACCACAAGCAACATAATCTTGATAACTAGTAATCTCAGCGCGGATAAATCCTTTTTCAAAATCAGTGTGAATTTTTCCTGCCGCTTGAGGTGCTTTGCTTCCATTAACACAGTTCCAAGCATGTGTTTCGCGTTCGCCAGCTGCAAAAAAAGTTATTAAATTTAGTAGTTTAAAGGCACTTTTGGCTAAACGGTCTAATCCGGATAATTCAAGCCCTAGAGTTTCTAAAAATTCTTTTTTATCTTCATCTGGGAGTTGAGAAATTTCTGATTCTATTTTTCCAGAGATAACTACAACTTCGCAGCCTTGGTTTTTAGCGAGTGCGTAGAGTTCGGAAATATATTTATGATCTGTTGTTGCAGGATCAATTGCTACGTCTTCTTCAGCAACATTTGCTAGATATAAGATTGGCTTACTTGTTAAAAATTCAATTGTAGTGTTTTGCGGGTCAAACTCTTGACAGATACGAAGTGGAATTCCTTTCTCTAGTGACTGTTTGGCGATTTGTAGCGCTGCAAGCTCTGCAATACTGGCTTTATCTCCGCCTTTTGCAGTTTTGCTAACTTTATCAAAACGCTTTTCTAATTGATCGAGATCAGAAAAAATTAATTCCATTTCTATCACTTCAATATCGCGTTTCGGTGAAACAGAGCCGTGTACATGAGTGACATTTGAGTCATCAAAACAGCGAACTACATGCACAATAGCGTCAACAGCGCGAATATGGCCTAGAAATTGATTACCAAGCCCTTCGCCTTTAGATGCGCCTTGCACCAGACCTGCTATATCCACGAACTCAATAGTAACAGGAATAATTTTCTTTGAATTATTTATTTTAGCAAGAACATTTAGGCGTTCATCCGGAACTGCTACCACGCCGGTATTTGGTTCAATTGTGCAAAATGGATAATTTGCCGCCTCGACTTGATTAGCTGTTAATGCGTTAAATATTGTTGATTTGCCTACATTTGGTAAGCCGACGATACCGCAGTTCATAAATCAACTTTTTTTAATGCGCTTGGAACAAAGTGAGATACTGTGCCATTATCCCAAAGGACAGAAATCGCGACTCCCGGTTGTTCAGTTCCACCTTTTTTGATTGAATCTTTGACCGTCTCAATTCTGATATTTTTGACGACTCCGGCCGGGCCTTCGATTCCCGGACGAAATACACGATCACCAATTTTAAATTCTATTTCAACTTTTTCCATGTTATATAGTCGTTAGTATATGTTTTTAATGTAATAGATCTTTATATCTAAGCTCTTTTTTAGAGGCAGTCGGCTAATGACATTATTAGATTTCGTCAATAATAAATGATTTATATGGGTGACTGGATGGATATACTCAAACAACTAGATTTTTCCAGTATTAGTTTTGAAGTTTTTATGCTTCTTCTTGCTTGGTATCGCTTCGCGATACTATTTTTATCCTTATGTTTGAGTATATTTGTATATGGCTCCGCTAGCGCTCCGCATACTCATGCTCCAAAAGGGTTCAAAGAAATCGGGAAAACTAAAGGAGCGTGAGTATATGCACTGAAAAATGCCAAAATCCTATTCTCAAAATTATCGACGCTATCATCTGGCTTGCAACTCTAGTTTTCTTGCTTCCTTACTGTGAATTTCCCAGAGGCTTCCTACTGCATTCTTCTTAACTTTGGAGAACCATTAACATGAAGGTAAAACTGCTTTTTACTGTTCCCGATTTTACATAGATAACAACAACCAAAACTTGCAAGTAAACAGGCTATGCTTCGATAGATGGAGAGGTGAACATTACGGTTTATAAAACCATTATGAAAACCTCTTCATGCGAGTTGCAATAGAAAGTTGTCTAAGCTCTATTCCCAGAAAATCTCGAACTCGTCGTAAAGCTGTTTGGTGTTTTCGTGGATGTAATCAGTAGCAAATCTTTCGAATGCTGCATCTACGCTGTCAGAAAACTTCTCTTCGCTTTCCACCCATGGGAGGCCTTTTCGTTCCCATTTTTGAAGACGGTAAAGAAAATCGCGGAATTCAGAGTATGTTCCACCTTGGAACTTAGAGGTTTTTTGGTAGTTAACAATCTGCAGACTAACAGCGATATCTTCCAAAACACCTTTGTTTTTACTCAACACTTCAAAGATTTTTTGCCTGAGTGTAGAGATGATCTCTTCTTCCTTGCTTCCCTTCTTTTCGTCGTAAGCTTTGCCGGCTACATAGTCGATGACTATATTTGCGTTTGTAAAAAAATCTTCACCATAAGAGTACTTTAGCAGAGATTTAATCTCTTCTTGCAGCTTTGGCGAATTGGAAGCGATTTTTCGGGTAGCGAAAAGCCGGACGACATCTCCAATTGTTGCGGCCTCATTACTGAACATTGAGCGAGATGTGTGAGATTCGTTAGGGTCTTTAAAAGCCATGATCTCAATGCCAATATCAAAGAATGGGTCTCCATTAAGACAGGTCTCCCAATCAGAGTCGCTGTTACGGTTTACGCGATTTTCACGTGAAAAATACTCTACAGTGAGTTTTTTTTCTTCAGGAGTAAAATCCTGATTGCTGGTGAAAACATCCCAGATTCTTTGTAAAGAGATGGGAAATGGTTTTTCAGGGTCGTTTTGAGCAGGCAAATCCTCAAGGGATGTTGCCCAAGAATAGCCTTTAGACATGGCGCGTTCCTTTCTTTTTGGAGTATTGTGGCGTTTAAAAATAACAAAAACCTTAATCGTAATGTTCTGTTTCTCGGTTGAAAAGGTATTTCAACTAAGAAACAGTTTGATCTCTTCTACTAAATATTTATTTGTGAATGAATGGTAGTGGGTATAGTCAAGCGAAATGGATTTTTCGAAAAGTTTAATACTTGGTAGAGGTAGGTTCTGACCTTTGTCACATTATGCAAAAGTTAAAGTTTTCAGAGGTTCTCCCCCTACGTCTACGGCCTATATTTTTTAGTACCTCACTCCCATTCAAAAATATCACCGTTTATACTTTCAAGGTTATACGTAATTAATGTAAAATGTTGCATATCTTTGTAGATAATTTCACATATTCTCTAAAAACCTCACATACATTGGGTCCATGAAACAAATTAAATCAAAATTCAGCTGATAAGATAGAGAAGAATGACTAATATTACACCAGAATCAAAGAAATAAAGAGGGTTACAGTAGGACAAAAACCTAGAACAAGAAAACACTAGAATAAATAGCTATATCTTTACTTGAAAAATAAATTGGACTAGAATGCAAAAGTTGGTGATTTATTAAAAACATAAGGTCGGACAGGTATAGTAATTATACTAACGTTTTGTAGAGGCAAGCCCTGCCTTACAAAATGTTGAGATTATTTCCTCAACCCCTTTAACTATACCAGGCCAATCTAAAATATAAAAGGAATCTACAATGCAAACTTTTTATAAATTTATTTTTATTGCTGTAATGCTTATTACTCTTGAGCTGACAATACTCACTAAAGAAAGTGTAGCTCAGGATTTCGGTTACACAAGTTCTAGCTCTTCATCTCGAGCAACTTACAATACTACCAACACGACATATAACCAGAATTATTACAACGACGACCCATATTTTTTCCCTACAGGTTTTATTTATATAGATGATGATGATCACCATCACCACCACGACGATGATGACGATCACCACCATGTCGGAGATGGTGATCATCATCATGATGGCGGAGACGGGGTTCAACACGATGGTGGAGATGGTGGACATCATGACGGCGAGGATCACAATCGCCCTGAGGGACATGGTTGGAATAATGGTGGAGGAAATAGAGAGTTCGGTGGTGGTCGTGAAGGTTTTGGAGGCGGTAACCGTGGTGGCTTTGGTGGAGGTAACCGCGAGGGATTTGGTGGAGGTCGTGGTGGCTTCGGAGGAGGAGGTTTCCACGGTGGAGGATTTCATGGCGGTGGTAGGAGGTAAGGTCTGAAGGTATAAAAATTCTAGGGACTACAAAATAAAGTAGGTACAAACAAGTTTACACACTAGTTTATAGTCTCTAGACACATGCAAAATGACTAAATAAGGAATTTGTAAGATTAGTTTTTCTGCTGGAACAATTCTACTAGGTGAAAAAATCTACAAGAACTATCTAAAAATCAATTCTATGGGAATTTAGGCACTTGTTATACATAAGAATAATTTAAAAAAACGAACATTACATTTTAAACCATTAAGCATTAATAATACCTGCATAAAACAAAGTCTTATGCAGGTATTAAAATTTTGCCCATCAAAACGTGCATAGTGCTGCGGTATGAGTACTATCATGTTTTGCTAGATTCTTTCGTGTGGTTTCCAGATCCGGATAACCGTCAAAGATATAACCATTATCCACATAATGCCCTGTTTCGCCTTCTTCAATCAAACGAATAGAGCAATTATTTGGATTTGGTTCTGCTTCAAACCATTCAAACTCTTTATGCAGAAATTGCATAACAAAGGCACGAATTGTTGTCCCGTGAG
>JAVBQZ010000187.1:0-7560 GCA_031548505.1 Bdellovibrionota bacterium
AGGAAAACTAGATACTAGTTTTAGTAATGAAAATACAGTTGACGCAAAAAAGCGTGATAAAGTTGTTGATATTAAATTGTCGGACGAAGTGCCCAATGCCAAAAATCAAGTTAATGTTGATGGTAATGAGGCCAGTAACTTTAATGTACTCGATGTTGAATTTTCGCATAGTGATGATAGTTTCAATTTAATTACACTTGGTGATCAAACATATCCTTTTGAAATTTTATCGGCATCGCAAAACGAATATGAACTTTTGATAAATGGTGTAAGCTATAATTTTTCTATAGAAACACCATTTTCATTAGAACGCAAGAAATTGCTGACCGCACAAGCAAGTCAAAGTCCAATTGTCCAACTTAAAGCACCTATACCTGGTATGGTAATTGATGTTTTAGTACAGGTAGGTGATTCGGTAAAAACAGGTGATACCCTTATTGTTCTTGAAGCAATGAAAATGCAAAATGCAATTTTGGCTAGTATCAAAGGTAAAATCAAAAAAATCCACGTTAAAAAGGGAGATTCTATAAATCAACGTGATTTATTAATTGAGATAGAACGAGAATAGTGTTCTGAAAGTTTATGCTATGTCTTCTAGTACTTGGTATTACGGGTAAATGAATTTATAGAAGGTAGTTATTATATTAGTTTTTTTATGGATAAAAATACATTAAATAACTTCGATAATAATATTAAACTCGTAATTGATCATTACCGACGTCCATTTATATGGGCAGTAATTATTGCATTGTTTGCATGGCTTTGTATATCTGTACAAGAAATTGTATTTTTGTTTTTGTTCTCTTACGCTATTTCTATTTTAATTGACCCAGTTGTAACACGTCTTGAAAAGAAAGGTGTTTCGCGAAGTTGTTCAATCTTTGGGTTTTTATCTACTATAATAATAATCTTAATTATGATTATAGTACTTGCAGTTCCTAAATTAATAAGTGAATATCAAGGATTTGTTTCTAATTTTGATGAAAATGTAAAGGCCATAATTGATTCCGCAAATAAATTATTAGGGACTTTATTTGGTATTACTATCGATACTGATTTAGGACATATTGCAACGCAAGTAAGAGAACGTGCAATAAATGCTACATCTGAGGAAAGGCATCGTGTCGCGGAATTAGTTTGGAATACTTTGTTCAAAGGATATTCTGTAACTTTGACCTTGGTCAATCTTTGTATGGCTCCATTCTTTATATTTTATATGTCACGTGACTTAGACAAAATTCATGGAATGCTCGGACATCTTTTACCAGACAATCTGCGAGAGCGTGTTAGTACTATTGGAAGCGAAGTTGTAAAATATATCCATATGTTTTTCAAAGGTCAAATTACAGTCGCATTAATAATGGCCTGCTTATATTCATTTTCTCTTTTTATTGTTGGAGTCAAATATTCATTACTAGTTGGTGTTATTGCAGGATTGGTTGGAGTAGTTCCGTATTTGGGTGTTATTCTCGGACTAATCTTAGCATTGCTCATAACGTTTTTAACGGATGGAACTTTATCTCAATATATCTATGCGACACTCGCTATTTTTATTCCAAATTTGTTTGAAGCATTTGTCTTACAACCTAAGATAGTAGGCAAAAGTGTTGGCTTTAATCCATTTGCCGTGATTGTAATTTTGTTAATTGGTGGACAATTATTCGGTATAATCGGAATGATTATCGCAATTCCTCTTGCTGCAATTTTCATGGTGGTAGCAAAAAATTTATTGAATAAATAATTACTGAGATCTGTTTTATTTTCATCTTACCTTTAGTCTATAACCACCTAATTTATCTATAATTTTTCCCATTTTATTACTTGCTCAAAAGTTTCAAAACATCTATAATCTCGCACCTAATTTTATTAGAGAATTCGAGTAAAAAAAGAAAATTCATAGAACATGAGTGTGTTCTTATTTATAATTAAATTCAAAACGAAAGATGTCAAAAAATCAAATTCAAAATTCAGTTGAAAATCAAAATATTAATATTTCTGAGGTAGAGAATACTGCTCAGCTCAGTGATGGCAATGATTACGGCGTAGATCAAATCAAGGTTTTAGAAGGTTTAGAAGCAGTCCGTAAGCGTCCTGGTATGTACATTGGCGATACTTATGAACGTGGGCTACATCATCTCGTTTATGAAGTTGTCGATAACTCGATTGATGAGGCGATGGCTGGGTATTGCGATAAAATATCTGTTACAATCAATGTCGGCGGTTCTGTGACTGTTGAAGATAATGGGCGTGGAATTCCAACAGATATTCACCCTACTGAAGGGGTGAGTACAGTCGAAGTTGTTTTAACCAAGCTTCACGCTGGTGGAAAATTTGAAAATGACGCGTATAAAGTTTCTGGTGGTCTTCACGGTGTTGGCGTGTCGGTTGTTAACGCTTTGAGTGAAAAATTGAGTATTGAAGTAAAACGTAATGGCAAAGTTTATTATCAAGAGTTTGTACGCGGTGTGCCAGTTGCACCTCTCAAAGAAATTGGCACTACTTCACAACGTGGAACACGTGTAACATTTTTACCGGATCGTGAAATTTTTACAGACCCTGATTTAATTTTCAAATATGAAGTACTCGCGCATCGTCTACGCGAACTTGCATTTTTAAATGGTAAAATTCGCATTAATTTTAAAGATGAGCGTAGTGGCAAAGAACAAGAATTTTACTTTGAAGGTGGAATTAAAAGTTTTATTTCCCATTTAAATAAGGGCAAAACTGCTCTTTTTCCAGAACCAATTTATATTTCCGGAGAGAAAGGTGGAATCGCGCTTGAACTCGCGCTTCAATATAATGATACTTATAACGAAACCATTGCAACTTATGCCAATAACATCAACACTATTGAAGGTGGAACACATCTTGCCGGATTTCGTTCTGCATTGACGCGTATAATCAACAATTATGCCAAGAAAAATAATTATTTTAAGAAGAATGATGAAAATTTGAGTGGTAATGATATAACAGAAGGCTTGACTGCAATTGTCAGCGTAAAAATTCCACAACCACAATTTGAAGGACAGACAAAAACAAAACTTGGAAATAGCGAAGTAAAAGGATTGGTTGAACAGGTGATGGGTGATCGTTTACCTGATATTTTAGAACGCACACCGGCAATTGCTAAATCAATTCTGAACAAAGCACTTGACGCGCAACGCGCACGTGAAGCGGCTCGTAAAGCTAAAGAACTTGTGCGAAGAAAAAATGCACTTGATATAGTCGCACTCCCTGGCAAGCTTGCAGATTGTCAAATTGAAGATCCTGCACAATGCGAAGTTTATCTAGTAGAGGGAGACTCGGCAGGTGGTTCTGCAAAACAAGGTCGAGATCGCAAAAATCAGGCGATTTTGCCGCTTCGTGGTAAGGTATTAAACGTTGAGAAAGCGCGTTTTGATAGAATGCTGGCTTATGAAGAAATTCGCACGATTATTACTGCTTTAGGTTGTGGTTTTGGAAGAGACGATATGGATATTTCAAAACTTCGTTACCATAAAGTTGTGATTATGACCGATGCCGATGTGGATGGAAGTCATATTCGTACCTTGTTATTGACCTTCTTTTTTCGTCAAATGCCACAACTTATTGAGAATGGATATTTGTATATAGCGCAACCTCCGCTTTATAGGATGAAAAAAGGAAAAACAGAACGTTACTTACAAGATGATAGATCGTTCGAAGCCTTTATAATTAATCATGGTATTGAAGGAATGAAAGTTTGTGGACAAAAATTAGCTGACAAAGAAGTTTTAGAATTGTCCGGCGCCGAACTTGAAACATTTCTTAAAGAAGTTGGACATACAAATTCATATATTGAAATGCTAGAACGTGGTGGGCATGATCGTGATATTTTAATTGTAGCAGCGCAGGAAAAAGGTTTGACGCGTGATGCCCTCCAAGATGAAGCAACACTTAAGAAATTTGTAGATAATATTGTTACACGTGTAATTGAACGTAAAACAAAAAATCTGAACAAGCATGTAGATAAAAATGCTTTTTCTGTTACAGCAACATATAAGCCCAGCAAACGCCATGGTGGTTTTAAGGCCTTAATTGAGGTAAAAAACGCAGGTAATACCAAACGTCAAGAAATTGATTTTAATTTTTTATCATCTGAAGATTTTGCGCAATTGCAAACAATTTTATCAAAAGCATCGGCCTTTGGTGCTGAGCCATTTGAACTTATAGAAATTGAAAGTAATAAGGTTATAAAATCTTGCGATGATATTTTTGAAATTCGCAATGAAGTCATTGAACGCGGCCGCAAAGGTTGGACAATTACACGTTTTAAAGGTCTAGGTGAAATGAATCCAGAGCAACTATGGGATACAACCTTAAATCCGGAAACACGCTCAATGTTGCAAGTGCACATTCAGGACATCGCTGAAAGCGATAGTTTATTTTCATTATTGATGGGTGATGAAGTAGAACCACGTCGTGAATTCATTGAAAGTAATGCGCTCAGTGTGAAAAATTTGGATATATAAAAAATATTATTTTTTGAAATCTCAAATCTAATATTCTGAATTTATTCAAAAAAATAAGAAAAATTTTGACTAGATTTGCTGAAATACGTATACGGCGCGCTCCTTTTTCGGTCCCATAGCTCAGTTGGTTAGAGCAACCGGCTCATAACCGGTGGGTCCCAAGTTCAAGTCTTGGTGGGACCATTTAATAATTTATAATCTTGCACACATTCGCGTGTGCTATTTTTTTATTTTTCAGGAACTTTACATCGTGGCTACCAAAAATACTCTAGGCAAAACTCTCCTCAATCTTTCAGAAAAAGATTTAAAAATCTGTCAGGCAGAAAATCGTAAAACGGAAATTTTAAATATTAAATCAAATGTTCTTAATGAACAAACAGAACTAAAAGAAAAATTACTTGAAAAAACTACGGCTTTAGATGCCTTAAAAGCACGCCAAAAAGATGAAGAAAGTAAAGTAAAAGAAGAAGAAGCAAAAATTAGTGACCGTCGCAAACAATTGGTTGATTTAGGTGGAGCGAAAGTTGCCAAACTATTAGAACGTGAAGTTGAAATTGCAGCAAAGGCTATGCAGCTTTTAGAAGCAAATGCTGCCGAAGCAAAAACTCAAAGTGATGCGGCTAAAGCGGTTGTTGATGAAGTAACAAAACGTTTAAAAGAGATAGATAAAATTGTTTCAACTGATTTTGTCGATTTAGATGCAGAAGACTCTACGTTAACTAAAGAGTTAAAATCACTTCGTTCTGAGAAAGAAAAAATCTTTTCAGGATTAGACTCACGGTTACAGAACCTTTATAAACGGGTAAATGTACGTTATCCAGCAAGTACGGTTGCAATTGCGTCAAAAAACTCTTGTCGCAGTTGTTTCCGCGCTTTGCCGCAGCAAACATATAACCAAATTATCGCAGGTTATAGCATGATTCAATGTCCTGGATGTTCAAGGATTCTCGTTTATGGAGATTCTGAAGCGTAAATTTAGCATGCGAGCTGAAGAATAATATGCATTGCCCTCTCTTCTTGTCACTATTAAATTGTTTATGGTGATTAGCTATGAGGGTTAATTAGTAATTACTAACCATTGTAGTATCGTTGTGTCAGTATTCTTTAATTTTACAAAAAATAAGTTACAATACAATGCGTTTGTAGAAAAAATATTTTCTTTTCGAGACGTCAATAAATTACTTTACTTCGCTTCCAATTATATCGGTTCAGAACTTAATTTTTCTGCTGGTTATTCTTTTATTGTTGATAATAATTCATTTGACGTTCTTTTTGAAAGTGAGTGGCTACCTAATTCCAATATAGATATAAAAGATACTGAAGCTATTTTTAATATAAATCGCCATGTCTTTAATCTTATCAAAAAAAATGAAGGCCTTTACGTTGCGAAAGATACTGCGACAGATACTAATCTGACTAAAATTCAAAATGAACTGAATTCACTTCACATAAATTCAGTTTTTGCTTTTGAAATCTTACATTCGCCTGATGTTTATGGTGTGCTTATTTTTTATCAAATAAATAACTATTCAACTTATAATCAAAAGTTTATCGCTGAATTAGAACCATTAATTAATATCTTTTCAGTCGCACTTAATTACATTTTCGATTACTCTGCTAGTATTGCCAATCTTGAATATTTAACTTCAGGATTAGATAATTCTAAAAATATTGTTTTACAATTTGATGCAGCACAAAAAATTATTTTTGCCAATGCACCACTCCTTGAAATTCTAAATATTGGGCTAGGAGAGTTATTAAATTTAAATTGTGCTAATTTTGTAAATTATTGCGCCGTAGAAGAAGATAAACAACGTATTTTGCAATATATTCAACAGGGAATTTTATCTCAGCAAAACATTCCTAATTTTAATTTTCATCTTTTTGCTAAAGGGTTTTCAGAACCATTGCTTTTTCAGGCTGCAATTTCGCCAATACTAAATCATAAGAGAAATTTAATAATTGGTTTCCAGCTAATTGCTCAGAAGGTTTTTGCCCCAAACTTAAACAATCATCTAATTGAATTAAACAAATTTCATAAAGTCATCGCACAAAATATATCTAAAAAAACCAAATTACAGATGATTTTTGAACAATTAAAAATAAGGCATAATTTACATTGGCTTTGGTTAGGTAAATTTTCTGAAGATAGAACGACATTAATAGAACAATATATAGTTAATTCTTCTGGGAAAGTTTTAGAATTTAATGATCGTCAAAAAATAAACCTAATTATTAATCCATTAACATTATTGGAATTCAAGCAGAGCAAACTGGATAATAAAACAGCACGTCAAATTTTATCTGAATCTATTATAGAAACAATTCCTCAAACGTATATTTTTGATGATTTATTATTATTTCCTATAATAAAATGTACCTCTTCACCTCTTGGTGCCATTGCTGTTTTAGTGAGCGATTGTAATGATGAGTGTACTAAATGTTTGTACAAAAATTTAGCCCAAGAAATTTCCTTACTTTTTGTTGATGCAGATAAAAATAATTGTATTAAAAAAGATAATGAAAATGATTTATTGATTGCAGGATTAGCGCATAATTTCAATAATTTATTACAAGGAATCTTAGGCGAAGTTTCGCTTTTACAACTTCAATATTCCGAAGACAAAACTCTTACCGATTCAATATCCCAAATTAAAGAAGCGACAGAAAAAGGAGCTGACTTAGTAAGAAAATTAATAAAGTTACCTTTACAAAAAAACGATATTTCTGATGAAAAGGTAATAAACTTAAATTCAACAATTAATAAATTTAGGAAAGAAATTAATTCTTTGGTTTCTAAAAAACATAAAGTAAAATTCAATATTTCTAATAAAAAACTTTTTGTATCTGTTAAAGATGATGATTTAAGAGAAATAATTATACAGCTTGTAAAAAATGCAGCTGCTGCTTTAACAAAGGGGGGAGAGATAAAAATTTCTACATCATTTTTGCAAAATGTTGGCGAACCGGCTTTCGCTCAATTATCTATTGCCGATAATGGTGTTGGAATGTCTCCAGAAGTTCTTGAAAAAAGTACAAAACCGTTTTTTACTACACAGGGAGTTGATAA
>JAVBQZ010000206.1:0-10279 GCA_031548505.1 Bdellovibrionota bacterium
AGCTTTTTAACCTCGCTACTATGAATCCCATCGTGCCTTGATATTGCTTCGTTACATTGATTCTGTAAAAGAAGATTATATGCTTGTTTCAATAACTCTGCCTTTATCCTGGCCCGTGCTTTCTTTTTTACTTTTTCAACACGAATAATTTCCGAAAAACCCGGATAGCCACCTTTCCGCAGTTTACCTACAGAAGTGTAACTCATACCAGACTTCTTCGCGGCCTCTTTATCACTGCAACCTGCCTGAAGAAATTCATATGCTTGTTGCAAAGTTTCCTTGGGAAAATCATTTTTTCTAGGCTTTGAACTGCGCTCGACAGCCATGAAGCCATCACGCTTCCCTTCTCTTAATTTCCTCACGGTAGTATGACTTATGCCAACTAACTCTGCGACTTCAGTAACAGAATGTTGTTGGTTAAGTAATAACTTGTGAGTTTCATCTAGAGTTTCGGTAGATATTAATTTTTCTTTATATCTACGAACAGAAGCGCGTTCAATGGCTGAAAAACCAGGGTATTTACCATTGCTCAGCTTTTTTAAAGTTGAGCCACAAATACCTGTCTGCGTAATTATCTCATCATCAAAGCAACCTTGCTTGATGAGAGCATACGCTTTCTCCAATTTTTCTTTAGAAATACGACGACTGTTATTCCTAGAAACCGAAACAATCTTTTTAGATAAAGTACTCGTATCGATTGCTGGAAATCTGTCATATTTCCCATTTCTCAACTTTGCTAAAGCAGTCTTTCCTATGGGAAGTTCTTTAGCGATCAAACTGTCTGAATAACCCTGTAGCTGTTTTTCATAAGCTACAGTCAAAACTTCATTAGGAATTTTCATGATGAACTCCTTGTGTTTAGAAATGTAGCGTGGAAAAACATGGAAACGGTATGAACAAAGAATCAAAGTTGGATTTACCTTAAACCAGAAAAACCTAATCTTGCTCTTTGCTCAATTATTATTACTCATAACAATTGAACAAAGAGTCGCCCCTATACCCATATTAGTTTAAACTGCGAGCGCATAACAAATAATACAAACATATCAAGAGAAGTGGCGTTTTTTTAGATAAATTTTACACCAATATTATTAGAAAATACAAAAAATCTAATGGGTTATAAAGGTTTAACAGCATTAGATGACCTCTTAAAAACTATACTTAAGTTATCTAAGATCTTTAACGACAAGATATAGTAGAAAAAATAATTTATTAGACATTTTTGTCTATCTTAAACTTCACATGGAGAAAAAATATTTTATGTGGACCACACCGTTTATTATTCTACATACTCACGAAGACGGAGAATGTAAATTAGTGCATGAAGCCGAAACGCTCAAAGATGCCAAATATTATTTAAGTTATATTGCTGAGCCGGGCGATGCGATTTTTGGAACTCCAATCCACCCACAACATAATTGTGGTAATCGTTTACAATATAAAGCCCATACAATTGTGCGAAAAGAAATTACTTACAATGAGCAACAATGGCTTCAGTTTAACACAAAAAATAATTGTCCGCCCAAATTACCCCAATAGAAATGTTCTTCGAACGCTATCATCAGAACCTATAGTTTATTGCCTTAATTAAAGCGTTATCACTTCTTATTGAATTCAACAGCTCTTGTTTATTGTTAAATTCAACATTATTTGAGCTTATTGTCGCAGAAATAAAAGTCGAAATACATGTGCCTGTAAAAATAAGTGTTAGTAAAAATACTTTTATTATATCTTGTGTGCGCAAACTTCCCGTTTGAATCGGGTCTTTTGATAAATACGCCCCTGCCGCAAACAATTCCTCACCTATTAAAGTATGATCACAAGTTGTAACAAAAAATGGAATCTGTTCATTTGAAGTTGTTGCAGCGACTTGCATAGCTCCGATTTGTTGCCCGGCAGAAGCCAACACTAGTGATTCTGCAGCGTATGTACCAAATAAAAATGCTCCGCCTACATTTTCTCTTTGAATCAGCCCTATATATCCACTGGAAAAAGCAAATTGACTGGATGACAGATAGCGAACTGTATTTAAATCATAATTAGCAAAACGCTTTTCTTTTTTATACGCGTTTTGAACTGTCACATCACTAAGAACCAGAACTTCGGGATCTGAACATGGCACAAATAATTTTGCATTCAAACGCGCAACTTTACGAGCTATATGGCGAAGAACTCCAAGACAAGCATAAAATACAGGGCCGACACCCGCTAAACCAGAAGTGAAAGAAATTGGACGGCCCAGTTCGACACTACGTCCCACTACTTCATCAATTGCATCAATTCCACCTATTTTACGAACAAAAATGTTTTTACCTTTTTTTGCCAAATAAAAATAAAATATTAGGGTGAAAACCGTGAAAAAGATAAATATCAAAGCGAATGGAGTGGCTTGTTGTGACATATTATTTTGTTTTTAACATAGTAACTAAAACATCCACATTTTCCTTATTTTCCAATAGTAATTGCAATTTTTTATAGCGTTGGGGCGAT
Organism: Bdellovibrionota bacterium; assembly: GCA_031548505.1. Lineage (GTDB taxonomy): Bacteria > Bdellovibrionota_C > UBA2361 > SZUA-149 > JAITKM01 > JAITKM01. The sequence continues at coordinate 2,491 of JAVBQZ010000206.1, forward strand.
AGTAATGGGGCAACAAATGGCTGAAAAAAAATAGTTGAATTATAAAAAAGCGTATTCAATGGTTTATGCATTTCTAAGAACAGCAAAGCAACCGTTTCTAAGTTGAGTTGCTTAATTTTATCATAAACACTTTTTACGAGTTCTTCATCGTGCATAAACACGTAGTTCGCAAACTTTTTGTATTTCGTAAATCATATTTTTTCTATATGGCGCGGATACTTTTAACCTCACCAGCGATTATAAAAAAATTTGGTTTTGTAGTGCCGCCGAATTGTTAATATTTAGTTCACTATGCCAATCTCATATGCAAACGACATAATGGTGTCGAATATTGTTAGCGAGCAAGTAGCTGATATACTTAGTCGTGATGCTGAGTGTACATTAACCGAAATTGCTTATTCCAATGGCGATTACCTACTTGCCGGCCAAGTCGAAAAAATCAAAAACGAGTTCGAAAGAATTAAAGAACGTTTACTTGCAGTTTGTTTGTACGTGTTTGGTTATAAATCTTCTGATGCATCTGATTTACCAAACCAATATTCGCTTCGATTACACGATCTAGTAGATTCTGATATTGGTGTTTTACGCTTCGAAAATAGCGGTGTCATCCATACAAAAGTTAAAGATACGCGCCTTATTCTTCTACCCGATGATTTTTCAGAAAATCAAATGTATTTGTTATATAACGATTTATTAAGATATTATTTGGAAGAACCGCATGGCACTAATTGGGTAATGGACTTTTCTATACTTGAGTCAGTACCAGAATTCTTTTGGGCAAATATAACGGCATTTAATTATAAAATGAAAATGAAGGGTGGCAATTTGTTATTATGTTGGCTTCCTTTCAATATCATTCCACAACATAATATTGGTCAATTCAGTGAGTCATTAAACCTAAAACAAATTGGAAAATATTGTTTCTCAACCATCAAACGTTAAATAGTTGATATTGTAAAAAGTCAGTATTAACTAAACAAAGACCGAAACCCTCATAGAGAAATACCAACACTCCTAAAGGACTCTGAAAATACTGAAATTTTCAAGGAATATAAGTATAGTGAAGTCATACACAAATATGCTCCTATTTATAAATAACGTCGTAAAGCGATGATTAAGTAAAAAGATGTTTTAAAAACTACAAATACTACGCAGAAAAACTCGAATAGCAGGATTGCATGTTATAAGTTTTAAATGCTTAAAGAAAAAACATCTAAAAAATCAAAGTTTTAATAAAAGTTTGTTTATGAAAGTCGTGTTGATAAGTTAGTAACTCAAAATCAACATTATTAAATATAATCAATATGTTATACATTCGCTGGAGTATTTCAACATACTTATGCACAGATTATTAACATTCACCTAAACTAATTCTCATCACCCAATGTATATTATAATTAACTTTATTGGTTATCGTGTTAACAAATTGTGAATATCTTGTTAGATTACCGTCTAATTACCTGTTGACTTAAAGTCGTTTAAAAATTTAGTTATATAATTCTAATTTGTTACACTGATAATTATCAACATTTAAAACACAGATTGTTTATAAAATACCGTTTTAAATTATACTGTTAATAAGTATTATTAATGTTTATATTAAAACATAGTTAAATTAATGTGTTATAAATTAAATATTAGAGTTTATATATTTCTCCACAGGTTATTAACAACGTACATATTCAAAAAAAACACTATTGTTGTGATAATATATCAACATCTGTGAATATATTGTTAATACATTGTTAGATACTTGTGCAGTAGATGTATAATTATCAGTGTAAAAATACAACCTACAAACATTAATGATAAATACATTCTTTGTAACAACCGTAAAAATCAAAAAAGATATAATGTTATATACCTACAATCAACAATCAATTCATAATTATACACAGACTTTATTCTATAAATTAAATTAGTTAAATAACTTATTATTATTATTAACACCCTAACTAATAAAACTAATAATAAATATTTTATTATTGTAGCTTTAGTGTTTTTAACACCGTTTAAAATATAAAATATTTATACTAAGCTTAAAAAATTTTTATAAAAAAATTTCTTTTGTTGATTGATTTAAATTGAAATAAAATATAGGCACTCCACTTTTTAAAACGATGGCGACGTTACAGAAACTATATTTTACCCCAGTTTTCTGCACTTAAAACACTTTTAGATTATTTTACAGCGTTGCCTAATTAGCGCCGATATTAAAAAAAGTCATTTTATCCCAACATTGCGTCACTTCACGATGTAAATCTACTTTTTCAATATCACTAATTACAATTATTAATTCATTTTGTATTTTTAATTTGTCATTATGAATTTCACAATTTCTCAATCAACCCTCGCACAGGTCTTACCTATTTGTAGTTCAATTTCTGATAAAAAAAACATAATGCCGATTTTATCTTCTGTAAAATTTGTTGCAGAAAACGATGTAGTAAAAATTTATTCTACCGATTTAGAGATTAGCTTATATGCCGAAGTACAAGCTAATGTGACAAAAAATGGCACAGTGGCAGTGGATGCAAAAAAACTAGCCGAAGGAATATCAACCATAAAAGAAGGTGTTATTGAATTTAACCTAATTAACGAAAGTCATTTGGAGATTTCGTCTGGTGAATCATTATTTAAATTAAATACCACTAGTGTCTTAGCGTTTCCAAATTTAACCGGCATTAATATAAAATCATCCATAAATGTTGATTCTAAAAAACTTTTAGAAATGTTTGCGAAAACCGGTTTCTCGATTTGTTCTGATGAGACGCGATATAATATCAATGGACTTTATGTTGAAACGATAAATGATATATTTGGAAAGAAGAAAAATGGAATCAGATTCGTAACAACAGACGGACATAGGATTTCAATTATAGACAGACCGAGCGATGGAATAACTCTGGATAAAGGTATTTTGATACCTAAAAAAGGCGTTGTAGAAATGATGCGTTTTTTAACCAACCTTGATGCATCTGAAGTAAAGATGTCGATTGAGGACGAATTTTTTGCGATTAAAAACGATTTTTTAACTCTAAGCGTGCGTTTAAGTACAGGCGTTTTTCCAAATTACAGGCAAGTTTTGCCACAAGAAACAACAACGACAATCAAACTATCTAGCGTGGCATTAAGCAATGCATTAAAACAAGTATCAATTATGACGAGTGAATTAACAAAATCAGTCGTTTTTAATTTAAATGATGGTGCTTTAGAGTTATCCGCTAGCAACAAAGACTATGGCGATGCGAATGCTAAAATAACTAACGTTAGCCATAGTGGTGATAATCTTACAACAGGATTTAGTGCTAAGTATTTATTAGAATTATTACAACATTTTCAAGATAAAGACGAAGAGGTTGTTATTAATTTGAATAGCAAATCTGGGCCGGGAAGTTTTTCATTTAAATCAGATGAGCATTATAGCTGTGTTATCATGCCTATGCGAATTCAGGAAGAGCCAATAAGTAACGCTGCTTAAACGTGATAAAGCTTCACGGAGCATGAGTACATACTCCTGTTACTTGAATTTTTCTCTATAGACTTTAGTTTTTATAAGCATTTTTCTTGTTTGGTTATCGCTTCGCGATGCTATTTATATTATAAACAGGAGTATATTTGTATATGGCTCCGCTGCCGCTCTGCATACTCATGCTCCTGGAGAGCTTAGGTAATATCGGAATTATCAAGGAGCATGAGTATATATGTTCTTAACAAAGGTATTCGTTAAAAATTTTAAATGTCTTGTTGACCAGGAACTAGAATTTAAAAAAAAAGTTATCATTATTTCCGGTACGAACGGACAAGGTAAGACATCGCTTCTTGAATCAATATATATTCTCTCACATGGCAAAGGCTTTAGAAAACAAAAACCAAAAGAATTAATTTCTTGGAATTTCAATAATAAAGATACGCCGATTTGCTCTTCTATAAAAGGCGACTTTTATAATTCTATTTGTGAGAATCAGATAGAATATCAAATTGTTCAAAAAAAACTTGAAAATCAATCAAAATCTGCTGTCCAAAAAAGAATTTTAATTAATAGTAAAAACATACTTTCTGTAGCTGATTTTTTGGGGAAATTTCAGGTAATGGAGTTTGTTCCAGATGATCTGGAGCTTATAAATGGCGCCTCGCAGATTAGAAGGAATTTTTTTGATCGCTTGATAGCAATGACGGATGTTGAGTTTGTAAAAAATTCTCTAAATTATAGTTTAGCCCTTAAGAATAGAAATGCATTCTTAGTAAAACATTTTAAAGGAAGCCATGGCAATAAGAGCGAATTGGAAATTTGGGATGCACAATTAATTCTATCTGGTTTAGAAATTTCAAAAAAACGCGCGGAATGTATTGTGAAAATGCAAAAACTTTTTACTGAGATATATTCCAATATTTTACTAAACTCGGAAAATAAAAATGAAAAAGTTTTAATTAAATATGAAGGGCAGTTTTTTACCAATAAAAATTTGTTAGGGAAAAGTAGTTTAGAAGATAAATATAAAGAGACACTTGAAAGAGATATAAGATATTTAACCACAACTTTTGGTGTACACCGTGATAAAATTGATTTTTTAATTGGGTTTCCTGAATTGCAACAAGCCAAAACCGTAGCTTCACAGGGGCAACGTAAAAGTATTGTTCTAGCATTAAAAATTGAAGCAATGAACTTTTTAGAACAGGAAAATGAAAATAATGAATTACCGATATTATTACTTGATGATATCGAAGCAGAGTTAGACAATTTTCGTAAAAATGCTTTATATAATTTGATTTCAAATATAAAAAATCAAATCTTCATTACAACAACTTCTGCTGATAAATTAAGAGATTTTTTTGTGGATGATACTATAGTAGATATATTTGAAGTTAAAAATGGCTTGGTGAAACAAGTATAACATTATGAAGAATTTTATTTTACTCACTGCTTTGCCAAGAACGGGAAAATCTACATTAGTTAAGAAACTTATTGAACAAATGGGGATAGAGAACTTCTATGGTTTTTTTACTGAGGAAATACGTAATGGTGACAATAGGGTAGGTTTTAAAATCAATGAAATTGGTGGTGATAGCTTTGTATTTGCACACACTGATATTGAGTCGGAATTCAAAATAAGTAGATACAATGTCGACCTAGACGCTTTTGATAATTTTATAAGCAAATTTTCGTTAAGAGGTAATTCAGATAAAATATTGGTAATAGATGAAATAGGGCCGATGCAATGCTTAAGTCTGTTGTTTAGAAAAAAATTAGTTGAACTTTTTAATTTACCGATAGTGGTTTTGGGCACGGTATTTTTTAATGATTGTGAGTGGATTGACGAATTAAAGAAATCAGATAAGATTAAATTTTTTAATTTAACAGTTGAAAATCGCGATAATCTGGCTCCTGAAATAATTGAAAACTTAAGAGAAACCTCCAAACATTTTGTAAATTTACAAGATGAATTAAGTAGAAAAAACACAAAAAGCGAGGGGTATTTGGATTTATTCAAAACTGCGCCGAAAAGTGAAAATGGCGCTGGTGTTATTAAGTTTAAAATAAAGACGGAACATGGTATCAGAGAAATAGTAGATGCCCCTATTCTTGGTATGTCGTGCAATTGTGAATTTTATAAAAAAGCAAATACCTGCAGCCACATTATGGCTTATGCAAAAATAAAAGAAAATCTATAAAAGCCCCGTCCCAAGTAACAACCAACGTTGTTCACCAAACCCTTGCCCATTAGATCGCGTCCAAGTGCGCGCTTTAAATATGAATTCAATATTTCCATCTATTGTTGAAATCGCCTCTATTGGTGGATTTTTATCAAAACCGTTCATAACCACACTTTCTTGAACCAAATTATCGAAAGCCGTGATTCCAGAACTAACAACAATGTCTGCTGAAATAATTTTTCCTTTTGGTGACATTTTAGCCCGCACAGTAACGAAATCATTTAGTTTTGAAATTTCACGTGAGGATAATTTTTGCCAATTTCTTTTTTTTATTCCACTAAAAACGTTAAGTGCAACGCGTCTGACAAAAGTTGCAAAAAAATCTGCTTTTGTATTTAGTAGTGTAACATCGCCATCTGGAATAGCAGGTAAGTAATCTAGTGAGCCAATTGATAACGAAAATGCCGGATCAGAACTAATTTTGTTCCAAGGCTGTGCCGCAGATAACTTTTCTAAACGAAGACTATCAGTTTTCGCGTTATTTTTACTATTTTCTTTTGAGTTAATATTTTTTTTGCAATTTCCATCGACGCAAACCTGTTCTAATTTTGCCAATTTTTCTTGTGATAGAAAGATTTCGCTTTCAGCATTTTGTAATGAATTATCCAATATCATTGGAGCTAGTGGAGCTTGTTTTTTTATAGGAGCCGCAAGTGGTGCATCATTATCACCACGCTTAACCTGTTGTCGTGGTGTCCAGGCATTTTTATCACTTAAAAGATTTACATCTTTTTGAACGATAAAAACTTCTTCTTGATTTGGTGTATCAACAATTTGTTGCCAGTGACGTTCATTATTTTGTTTTAATGAAAAATTGAGTGTTTTTTTGATGGCAGGAATACTGCGCGGGACAGCAATGGAAAAGAGGAATAGTAGGTGAATGATAAAGGAAAGAACTATATATTTTTGCAGTGAGCAATTCATAATGATATACTACTGCTACTTGAATTTTTTTGTAAAGGCATTGTAATTTTTACAACCGTTTTTTTGTTTGGTCATCGCTTCATAATGCTGTTTACATTATAGTATATGGTCATGCCATAATTATGAATTATCCGTTTTTTTCACAGTGTACACTTTAACTGAAAAGTACGCTATTTTATTTGTAATATCTGTGAGCGCAAAATTAAATGTTGTGCGGTAATTCGGGCGGAGTTTAATATTGGTTTTGCTAGAGATACTACTTTGTCTAGCTATAATATCGTCAAGGCTTAATACAGATAGTAATGATTCAAAACGAATATTTGGATTGTTTCGCGCTTCTTCAAAAAATTCAACTGCCAACTTGTTATTTAAGGAGATAAATTTAGATTTAAGTAAGCGATTATGTTTATCGTAAGTTGTTAATTCTAAGCTAATATTTTGAAATGAATAAGTATCAGTATTAAAAATCTCGCCTGAAATATTTATAATTTTCTTATTATCACTGGTTTCAACTTCTTTCTGTTCAATGTTTAAAATTTCAAGTGAAGTTGGTGCAACTTCAGGAAGGTTCTTCTTATTAATATCAATAATGGTAGCAATTAGCTTATTAGGCGCGCTATTTAAATTTAATGCACCGTAACAAATACTAGCGAAGACGACATATGGAACCAGTAAAAAAATAACAATTTTTAATGGTATGTGTTTAATCGCATTTTCTGCATTTTTGCCGAGTTTAAAACTAAAACAAAGGATATCATTGGCGATTTTTGCCGAATTTTTAGTAATATCAAAGGTTTTATTCTTTATATTATTTTTAGATGTTACAAGATGTCGCCTAAAACTTGCAGCTGTTTTTTTAATAAGCGCCTTATTTCCGCTTTTGCTTATATAATCGTCAATAAAAACGCTTTCTTCTGTTGAGTTGAAGTTTATGTCATCAATGTATTGTTTAACTTTTTTGCCGTGAATTGCAGAACTCGCGGCTTTCTTTTTATTATCCCATTTCCAAACATTTGTTGTTGTTGGTATTTCGTTTTTATCATCTGCGCATTTATTTTCCGCAGCATCGTTTGCAGAAAGAGCAAAAACAGCAGCAGCAATATCATCTGAAGTTGTATTAGAGATGTTTTTTTCTACATCATTACCAATA
>JAVBQZ010000069.1:0-2729 GCA_031548505.1 Bdellovibrionota bacterium
ATGAATGAACCGATTGCTGACGCAGTGCGTGGAATTCTTGACGGTCACATCGTATTAAGTAGGAACATTGCCAATAGTGGGCATTATCCTGCAATAGATGTTTTACAAAGTATTTCTAGGGTTATGACTGATATTGTGCCGCAGAGTAATGTCACGCTCGCGATTAAGGCACGAAAAGTGCTAGCGGATTATAAGTCAGTTGAAGATTTAGTGACAGCTGGTGCTTATAAAGAAGGGCAAAATAAGGAAGCTGATTATGCGCTTACGCATATCGCGAAATTAAAAGGTTTTTTACAACAAAAGCCGAGCGAAAAATTTGGAGCGACTGAATGCCAAGAGTCGTTGGAAGCGGTTTTTAGTGGTTAGTGTTTAGTTGTACAATTCATATGCACAATTGTTATCCTATAGAGAAAAGAGGTTGGGTGGGGCAATTGTGAATTGTGCATTGTAAATTGTGCATTGTAAATTGTGAATTAATTTTATCTTATGAAAAAATTTGATTTTCGGTTAGAAAAAATTCTCGATTATCGTGATGCTTGTAAAAAGGTTAGCCGGGCAGAATTAGCTGAACGTAACAATGCGCTTTTTTCTATTGAAAAATATGTACAAGAACTTGAGGAGGAACAAGCGCGAATCGCAAATCGTGAGCAGGAAGAATTTGATTTAAGTGAAATGTTTTTATCTGCACTTTATCAAGATAAATTAAAAAATGATTTAGAACAACAAAAAATTTTAGAAGAAAAGGCAAAAATTGAAGTCGAAAAAGCTCGTGATATATTTATTGAAAAAAGCAAAGAAGTGCGTGTGATGGAATTGTTAAAAGATAAACAACGAGAAATACATCGTTTAGATGCTAAACGAAAGGAACGTAAGGAATTAGATGAAATTGCACATCGTAGATGTTAATAGGTGATGCAGTCCCTACCGTTAATTTGAGTATTAGATAATATTAAGGAGAGAATAAAAAATGCAGGGAAATAACTTAGCAGAAAATAATACAGAATTTATGTTACAACAATGTGCAACCTTGCAAAATTTGGCAGATAAAGAATTGCTAGTGCGTGAAGCGAGACGTGGCGGACGTAGACAAGGTAGAGTTGCACTTGTCAATGCGGAGCAAGAAGCGCGTCGTGAACGCATTCGCGAACTAGAAGAAAAGATTGAGGCGATGAAGCAGGAGCATCTGTTGAAGCAGACGGTAGCAGGACAAGAAGTAACAAAGAAATTTACCTTTCCAATTAATCCATTATTATTAGTTGGTGTTATCGTGCTTGGTATAGCGCAATTCATACCGGTAGATTTTTTTGAAAAAAATTCATCGCAGAATACAAATCAAGTAAAACAAGAAATGACATTGTTAGAGAGTGCTGGTTCAGAGGTTGAGAAAGATATTTTACTATCGCTTGATCAGAGACGTGCTGATTTAGCAAATCGTGCGATGTACTTAGATACGCGAGAACAAGAAATTATGGCTAAGGAAAAAGCTCTTGAAGGGAAGACCAAAGAGTTAAAAACCCTTTGGACAGAATTACAAGCTTTTCGTAATGCAAAAGACCAAAGCAAAATTACTCGTTTAGAACAACTTGCAGAGGTCTACGCATCAATGGCTCCTGAACAAGCCTCTCCAATTATTGCAAAGTTAGATGATGAAACCGCATTAAGCTTATTGCAAAGAATGAATGGCAAACGCATGGGGCAAATTCTATCTCTAATGGCGAGCGAAAGAGCAATCGAACTTACAAAAGGTTTGAAGAATAATTTATAGTCAATTGACTTGATTAATTATTATTTAATATTTATGTTGTAACGATGAGTGACATAAATATTATTACCAAAGCGTTTCCAGAACAAATAGATACATTATCTCTAGTAGATAATAAATCTGAACTCTCACTTTATCATAACAAGAATTTAAAAAGAGAAACATTACGTGATATAACAGAGAATATAATAAAAAATTATGAAAAATTACGTAATTTTTTTAATGCTCCTATAATAAGTATTCCTATTTTTATTTTCCCAGATCAAAAATCATTTCATTTATTTGTTCGCGGTCAAGAATGCCCAGAATGGTTAGTTGGCATGGGGGGAAGAGGTGGAATAAAGGTAATTGATCCTAATGTAGCAGAACATTGCGGAAGAACATATCAAGATATAATGCAAGTTATAATTCATGAAATGGTTCATGTTTTTACAAATTTATATGGATGGAAAATTAGGCCATTATCTGAGGGCATAGCACTATATTTTGCTGAGCAATGTCGTTCAGAGAATGTTAAAAATTTGGTTACGAAAAATAATATTAATCCTGGAAAAATATTTAATGCAAAAGATGAAAACGAATTTGCAGATCTTGGTGGCTATACATATTCTTATACGGTGATTGAATTTTTTATTAAAACATTTGGCGAAGCAAAATTAAAAGAATATTTTGTTTCAGAGGAATTCGCTCCTTTTAAACTTTTAGGTGTCGAGCCAGATAATTTCATTTCTAGCTGGGAAGATTGGTTGCTACAAACTTATGGTGGTAAAATATGTACTTCTGTTACTTGAGTTTTACTGCGAGGTGTTTCGTGTCTTTTACAAACATTTTTCTCGCCTTGAAGCCTTTGCACAAGGCCTCCTTTCCGTGTTAATCAGTGTAATCCGTGGATGAAAAAAGAAGTTAATTATCCACGGATTACACTGATTAACACGGAAAGGAAATTGGAATAAAAATATATTTATGC
>JAVBQZ010000148.1:0-8447 GCA_031548505.1 Bdellovibrionota bacterium
ATCGCCCTTATTTACATTTCTAAGAAAACGAAAGATCTAACTTTGTCGGAAAAGCGCACTGTGCGGGAACAGAAAATACGCTTACGACTTGAAATAATGAACACTGATAAGTCACTTGAGGCGTTGAATTTAATAAGTAGAAAAGCGATTGAAGACAAGATTACATCACTTATTACTGAACAGAGTTGGGTAAATGGGTTTTCAAATGAATCACGTTTAATGATTGATAAAAATAAAAGCGACGTTAATACGTTAATAGAATATCATAATATACTTGAAGGGCAAGGTGAGATTAAAAGCATTGATAAAGATATTGATTGGAAAAACCCATTGATGCAAGATAGCAAGATTTTAAAGAAAGCTATTGATGATTATATGCAAGCACGTGAAAATTATAGCCAAGCTTTGGCAATTTGGAAAAATGATTTTCGTAACCCAAAGAAACAAACTGAAATGACGGTTGCTGGTATAAAATTTAATCATTCAAATCGAATATTAAAGGCTCTAGCATTAGAATATATCAACGTTTTGATTAAAGCTAAACGTAACAAAATAGTCGAATTAGCTTTATTGAATGTAAAAGCTGGTATTTATACTGAACATTTAGAAACAGTGATAAAATTCTTAAAAAATTTTGAGCCAATTGCATCTCGTAGATTGCACGATGAAAAAGAAGCAGAGTTACTAAGTACACGAATGTTGGCTGAGGCAAAATATAAACTTTATGATGCTAAATTGTCAGATGAAGAAGAACAACGCTTGAATGAGATGGAAGCGAATGCTGAAGCACAAAAAATGTAGATACGATAACAGAGCCGCTGCTTTAGAAAGATATTAAATCAACATTATGATCAAAAATATTTGTATAACTTTGGGAGTAATTATATTTTTGCTAATTGCGGCAAATTTTAAGGACATGATACTGTATGTAAAGCAGTTTCAATATCTGAAACAAGAACATTCTGATATCGGAATTTCAATAACCCCGAATGAAGAACTGGAATTTAAAGTTGGTCATGAACGAACTATGCCAGAAAAAAGAGAAGATGGCATGTACAATTATTTTGAAGAACCACGAATCTCATTTTGGGATCGCTTATTTTGTTTTGGCGGTATAGGCCGTTCATCAAAATGTAGTAATAATCCGGTAAGTCCGTATTATGAAACTTGGACAAATCAATATGGCGCCCCAGATGATGAAACTCAGCCTGGTAGTGTCGCGAAACTCGAATATGAGAGAAAATTTAAGACTCGCGAAGAATTCAAGCGCGTTGGAAACTAGTGGTTTAAAATTTGAACCACACTAACCTCATCAATTCACAATTTTATATGAGTAAGAAATTATCCGACTCTGTCCTCGCTATCATCGTCCCAGCATACAATGAGGAAGAAATCCTCAACGATTCTGCGAGTAAATTACAAGAACTTTTAAATAATTTAATCAAAGAAAAATTGGTTTCTACAGAAAGTTTTATTTGTTTCATCAATGACGGAAGTAAAGATAAAACTTGGGAGATGATTGAAACATTAAATCAGGTGAATCCGCAACGCTTTAAAGGCATAAAACTTGCGCGAAACTTTGGGCATCAGTTTGCACTAATCGCAGGTTTAACAGAAAATGAAGCAGATATTTTTGTTTCTATTGATGCTGATTTACAAGATGATGAAAATGTAATCCGCGAAATGATTTTACGTTATAATGAAGGATCTGATATTGTTTATGGCGTGCGCGATAAACGTGACCATGATAGTTTCTTTAAAAAAATATCCGCACTTTGTTTTTATAAATTAATGTCATTAATGGGTGTGCAAACGGTCTATAATCATGCTGACTTTCGTTTATTAAGTGCGCGCGCTGTAAAAGCACTAAATGGATTTACTGAAACAAATCTATTTTTACGCGGTTTAATGCCGTTACTTGGTTTTGAAACATCATCTGTTTATTATGATAGAAAGCCACGTTTAGCAGGCGAGACAAAGTATCCATTACGGAAAATGCTTACCTTTGCTTGGGAAGGCATCACAAGTTTTAGTGTTAAACCGCTAAAAATTGCGACAATCGTTGGATTTTTGATGTGTGTTTTTAGCATGGGGTTTCTTATCTATTCCCTTATCCAACATTACTATGGGCACACTGAAATCGGCTGGACATCCTTAATTTTTTCAATTTATTTTTTGGGTGGCGTGCAATTATTCTGCATTGGTATAATAGGCGAATATCTAGGGAAGGTTTATAAGGAAGTAAAGCATAGACCTAGATACATCGTAGAAAAACGCTTGTAGGATATTGATTTTTTAAAACATACAAAAAAACGAGTGTACGGTTAATATTATTTAACCATACACTCTTACAAGTCAAAACACTGATTTTTACAGTGCAGTTTCTTCCCAATTTTCGCCGCGCATAAAAACTTCAACCTGAGCCTTTTGTAGCGGAGTTATTTTCCCAGCTATTGAAAGTCGGGAAATAATTTGGGTTAGATTGACAACCGAGTGCAAATGAATTCCTGCAGCAAGAAGGTTTTTCTCTGCACTTTCTTGACGATCGATCAAAACGATAGCATCGCTAACTTTAAGTCCTTCCGCACGAAGTTTTTCGACCGCTTCGAGAGTAGAACCGCCAGTTGTAGCGACGTCCTCAATGACCAACACAGTGTCGCCCTCGGAATAAACGCCAATAAGCTGGCCTTTCGTGCCGTGTTCCTTCTTTTCAGGGCGCACCGTAACGATTCCTTTCCCCAGTCGTTTCTGAAGATCTCTTGCAATATACAGAGCCCCGAAAGGGATTCCAGCTATATGCTTGACTTGAGATTGTTGGTTATTATTAACAACCAATTCTTCATAAAGATCAACGACCGTATCATGAAGGTCATGGTAGTTAACAACATTCCTTACGTCCATGTACACAGGTGATATGGCTCCGCTCTTTAGAGTGAACTTGCCGAACTTGACCAGTCCGTACTCAAAGAGCTTATCGATCACATAGTCAAGCTTGCTCTTCGGAACGAACTTTTCCCTCGGCAACTTTAGAGCATCGTCGATTTCTTTCGAAATCAGCGCAACTGCTTCCGCCGGATTTTCATGAGCAGTAATTGGTCTCCCAATAACCATCATCGAAGTTCCTTTGACAATTGCTTCTGCCGGTGTGGTGAAACGTTTTTGGTCATTCTTTTCTGACCAAGCCGGGCGAATGCCGGGAGTGATAATCAAAGATTCTTCTCCCATAATCGCACGCACTTGCAAAAGCTCTTGCGGAGAACAAACGATGCCATCCAAACCAGCTTTTTTTGCCAAGTTTGCCAAACGGTAAACACACATTTCGGCTGAATCAAGATACCCAATCTCTGCCACATCTGCGTCAGATAGACTGGTGAGAATGGTAACGGCGATGACTGCCGCATCGGGGTTTACCGCTTTTGCTGCACAGTTCGCTCTTTTCATCATTTCGACCCCACCGGTAGCGTGGACGTTAATGATATCTGCGCCAGCTCTTGCAGCAGCTGCAACTGCACCTGCGACAGTGTTAGGAATATCCTTTGCCTTTATATCGGCAAACACTGCGACGCCTTCGGCTTTAATTGCTTCAATAACTTGAGGCAATCCCGCAGAGTTAAGCAACTCCATGCCGACCTTAAAACAACCAACATCCGACTTCAACTTTCTTACAACAGTAAGAGCTTGTGAAAGATCCGGATAGTCTAGGGCAACAATAATTTTTGCGGACGCTGAATTTTCAAACTCGGTTGAGCGTAAACTCATAATTTTCTCCTCATTAAATGGGTTAAAGAAACTAGGAATTGGAATTAAAAACCTTAATTCAATCAATATCCACGGGCAAATAGTAGATTTTTATAAAATTGACAAAGCTACTTAAAGCTAGTGAACTAAAGCAAAATTTTTAAATGGTTTTAATTAGTTGATACTAGAGGGGAAAATTTAGAATTTTACAGAAAATCTATTATTTATCGATGGATATTATAAACTTCACATCTACCATAATATGCTCATGCTCCTTGAGAATTCCAGTATTCTTAGCCCCTCCAGGAGCATGAGTATGCGGAGCGCTAGCAGAGCCATATACAATTATACTCCTGTTTATAATATAGATAGCATCGCGAAGCGATAACCAAACAAAAAAGATGTTTGTAAAACTCGCAATGCTTTCGGTAGGAAAACTCAAGTAACAGGAGTATAACTATGAACTATAGTCAAGATTTAATCAAGTTAATCAACAAATTTTACTTAAAATTTTAAAGACCTACAGGTTTAGAAATTTACCCCTATTGAGATTAAGTATAATTTTTGTCTCTAGCGTATTCTTTTCCAATAACTTTAAAGGTTTTAAGATCAACCCCTTGCATAACTTTACCATGATAGTAAACTATGTCTTTATTACAAAAATCACTCAACTTGTTTTTTTCTTTTTACCTAAGTTAAAAAGAGCTAGAGAAAAAAGTTAAGATCGAAATTATAGTAATACGATTATGAAATACACGAAACTTTTTTTGTCATTTGGACGTTTTTTACGAAGAGCAGGAAAAATTTTGTGTTTCGTGTTGTTAATTAGCATTCTATGCGTAATAATTTTTGCCTTATCCTATCCACATAAATTCATAAAAATAGTTGCAACAAAAACATTCCATGAATTTGGCTTACACGATACAAATTTCAATGTAGAAAAAATAAATCTTCTTAGCTTATCTGCGCAGGGGGTGAAATTTAGCTCAGCTGATATATCTGCAAATCTAGATAAAGCGGAAATTAAACTCGATGATGAAAAGATATCACTGAAAAATATATCCTTTACACAAGGCACACTTAAAACAAGTGTTGATGATATATCTATACGGCTTGCATTAAAAGAAAATAAATTTACGCTAGGCAATATTAACGCGAATTCAGTAACATTTGCAGATTTCAACATAAAAAATATTTCAATTCCAGCTAGCTTGAAAAATATAACTCTTAATGGAATATCAAGCGATTCTATAAATATTCCGCAAATACAAATAACGCTTGATACACTAAATGGATTTTCGCTTAGTGATTTGCAAAATATTGATATACAAAATTTAGGTTTACGGAACATCAATATTAATACGCCTCAAATTAAATTAGGAAGCTTGATATACACAGCTAACTTGGCGACAGTGACAAATAATTTTTCCAAAATGTCCGCTTATGATTTGAAGATGAAGTCACCAATATTCACTGTCACTGCAGGATCGTTTGATATAACCACCAATCAAATTCCTATAAACAATTTTGCCGAAGTATTAGATAAAATGAATCCTTTTAACGGGAAAGGGAATTGGCAATTAAAAAATCTAAATGCAGTATCAGGTGATTTTATTTTACCTGCAATTAACGGCAACGGAACATTCACTGTGAATAATTCTAATAATATTAGTATAAATGGTAAAGCAACATCCATAGACAAAACTATAAATCTGAATTTTGCTTTTAACCACTCTATCAATGTTAATAAATCCGTATTGCGCATTAACAATATATCTTATTCCTTTGCAGGAGGAATATTATCGACATCAGATATAGTGTACCCAATTGGGACAGAAACCGCTGTTAATTTTATAATTCAGGCTAAAGATGTAGGAGCAAATGAAATTTTAGAAAAACTACTTGGCGATAAACTTACTATAAGTGGAAATATCTCCGGTTCGCTACCTATTGAGACGAGTACTAATTTTGCAAAAATATCTGTTAAAAACGGTACGTTATATGCAACAAAACCTGGCATACTAAAAATATCTCCTGAATTTATCCCCGGAAACAATCCAGCTGTTGCACTAGTACAAAATATCGTACAAAACTTCCATTTTTCAACATTGTCTTTTTCTGTTAACACTAACAAAGATGGGCGGATTATTGTGAACATGAACATTGTAGGTAATAATCCTGACGTAGAAAACGGAAGGCCTGTAAATATGAATGTAAATCTTGACGGAGATATCTTATCGTTGATAACGCAAAATATGATGTTGTATAAAGATCCAATGAAATTGCTAAAACAATAAAAGGGAAATTTTAGAAGTTATATAAGGGAAACATATGAATAAACTAACTATCAAACTATTACCATTTACCATTGTCTGTTTGGTTGCTTGTACCCCCACTGTCCAAGTGCAGGCGCCTGACAAACCTATAGAAATTAACTTAAACGTTAATATTGAACAACGTGTTAAAATAGAAATTCAAAAAGATGTACAAGATGCTATTGCTAAGAATCCTGATATCTTTTAACTTTTACTAAATTCGTAAGGAAAATTGTTATGAAAATTAAAAATGTTTTATTATCTATTATCTGTTTAGTATCTTTATTTACATTTGACGCTTTTGCTTTAGATTTAAAAGAAGCAAGAATAAGCGGTGCCATTGGTGAAAAAACGGATGGCTATGTTTCTGCTATCACAAATACGCCTGAAGTAAATACTTTGGCGGCAGACATAAATGCTAAGCGCAAACAACGATATGAACAAATTGCTAAGGACAATGGACAATCGGTAGATGTCGCCGCAAAAATTGCATCTCAAGAAATTATTTCTAAACTTCCGTCAGGAGCAATTTTTATGAATGCTGCTGGCGCTTGGGTTAAAAAATAAAAAAGGCATTGTAAATTTCGCAAACATCTTTTTGCTTGGTCATCGCTTCGCGATGCTATTTTTATTATAAACAGGAGTATATTTTGTATATGGCTACACTGTCGCTTCGCTATATTCATGCTCCGAAATGATTCAAAAAAATCAGGAAACTCAAAGAGCATGGATATAGAGCTGGAAGCAAAATGGTTAGACATTAATCATTTTAAATTACGCGAAAAACTAAAAGTACTTGGCGCACTACAAGTTCGCCCTCTAACTAATATGGTTCGCGCAGTATTTGATGATGCCACAGGTAGCATGGGATTACGTGGCGGTTGGGTAAGGGTAAGGGATGAAGGCGATAAAATAACCATGAGCTATAAGCAGGTTGATGACATATCGCTTACCGGTACAAAAGAAATCAATTTAGTAGTCGACGATTTTAATAAAGCCGTAGCATTCTTAAAATGTATTGGTTTAAGACAAAAATCTTTACAAGAAACAAAGCGCGAAAGCTGGATATTAGATGGCGCAGAAATTGACCTTGATGAATGGCCTTGGCTACCACCATTTGTTGAGGTTGAAGCTCAAGATGAAAAAACTTTGATAAACGTTGCCAGAAAATTAGAGCTCAATATGGAGGAGGCAATGCATGGCTCAGTCGATTTTGTCTATGAGAAATATTACGATGTAACTTGTGAAGATGTAAATTCATGGGAAGAAATTAAATTCGCCGATGGTAGCATACCAGAATGGCTAGAAAATAAAAAAATGGCAAAGTTATGATATGATAAATAACTCCTATTTTTCATTCATACTACTAATTTTGACATTGACATAATCCAGAAAATATATAAAATGGGGATTATGTCCGTGAGATATCATATCACATTGCGCGAAGCGCACATTTCTAACACAAAAAAGACCATTTCAAATGGTTCCTCTTTCGACCTTCTTTTAGGTGGCTTACTCCTTCTGCCCGACGGGGCAAAATAATTATCCACGTGGGGTCACCACGAAAAAACGATAAATAGCCACAATTTTCTATCATTTTAAAAAAGAAGGAGATCTACAATGAATAATCAAGTTTATATTTTCGATACTACTTTGCGCGATGGCGAGCAATGCCCGGGTGCTACAATGACCTTGTCAGAAAAACTTATGGTTGCAGAAGCATTGGATACTATGGGTGTTGATATTATTGAAGCAGGTTTTGCAATATCATCACCAGGCGATTTAAAATCAATACAAGCTATTTCTGATGTAGTTAAAAATGCAACCGTTTGTAGTTTAGCAAGAACTAGGGAGGCAGATATAGATGCCGCCATTGAAGCAGTTAAGCCAGCCAAGAATAAGCGAATACATATTTTTGTTTCTACCAGCCCAGTACACATGAAGTATAAATTAAAAAAAGAACCGCATGAAGTGCTTGAGATGACAAAATCTTCGATTGAATATGCCAGGCGTTTTGTTGATGACATAGAATGGTCGGCGGAAGATGCAACACGTTCGGATATGGATTTTCTGTGCCGTTGTGTTGAAGTAGCAATTAATGCCGGAGCTAGGACGATAAATTTGCCTGATACAGTTGGTTATACATATCCTACAGAACACTTTAATTTTTTTAAAACGGTTATTGAACGTGTATCAAACTCAGATAAAGCAATTTTTTCAGCGCATTGTCATAACGATTTGGGCATGGCTACTGCCAATTCCATTTCGGCTATTAATGCCGGCGCACGCCAAATTGAATGTACAATTAACGGAATTGGTGAGCGTGCCGGCAATGCTGCACTTGAAGAATGTATAATGGCGATAAAAACGAGAGCTGATTTATTGCCGTTTATG
>JAVBQZ010000175.1:0-4495 GCA_031548505.1 Bdellovibrionota bacterium
ATTCAAACATAATTTTAAAAATTAAAAATTTTTAAAAAAAATAATAAACTAAATATTCACACGACTCGCACTTGCCAGTTCATATTTCTATAAAAGGTATATCATTTATGATAATTTGGCGAATTTTTGTGCCCAAACTGATATTTTTTTGTTATTATTTAGGCTTTTAATAAAAAAGATAATAATATCTATATGTTATAATTGTATTTTTTATGTTCATAGAATTTAAAAATTATATTCGTCAGGTTATTTCAAGCGATGAGTTTGTAGGTATGCTGCCTGCCCTTTTGGTTATGCCGGACGAGATGGCACACGATATAAGTAGCAAAGTTGATTTCTCAAATATTGCGTTTTCCATAAACAAATGTCCAAAGGATTTTAGTGATGAAATGGCAAGTAATGTTTGTTTTGTACTATCCAAGTATTTGCATCGTGATTTTAAGCTAGAAGTTGCTCCTGTTGAAATTTATAAAATGTTTGAAAAATGTAGCGCTGGGGAAAATCTTTATTCTATTTTCAATTATAACTTTTCACTTGGGGCTGGTGGTTATGTCAATGCTACGCTTGATAAGTGTAAATTTTTGAATTCATCTATTTGGTGTCAGCATAGCAACATCGTAGAACGGTATAATATATCTTGTAATTTTTTTAATTTTCTAAATGTTGCTGAACAAGACAAATTGCAAAATGACCTAGTATCTTTTTTAAAATCGCAAATTAAGAATCCGGATGAAGATGTACAGAAAGTTTTGCAAGTGCAAAAAGAGCTACAAAATTTAGATAGTATCCTTATGTTATCTGCCATCAAGGCTAATCCCGAATTGGATATTAATAATTATTTGCGTGGTATTTATTGTTCTGAAAATATTCCATATTATATACAACAGTTTCTAACTGATAGCGAAAGATATTTGAGAGAGTTATTTGCAAGGTTTATAATTAAGTCAGAGTGTTCTATCGATTTGTTTTTTAAATCAAATTTTTGGCTTGCAGATGCATTGGATATAATTATGGATTATCGTTTTGAGATTCAGCAGACTGTTTTGAAGGGGAAACCTGAAAAATTAGTTTTGATTTTGTTGAGTCTAATAAAGAGCTTTTATAAATTTTATAATCACCCTAATTACCGTGCGTTTAAAAAGAATACAGTTTGTTATAGTAACTTATATATAATAGTATCGATATTACGTGGATTGGTAATTAACACGGTTAGTTATATTAATATTCCAAACAGGCTCTAAAAAAGGAAAAACTCATGGAGCACGAGTATAGACGATTCCATACAAGAGCAAATCTTATTTCGTTATTGTAATCTTCTTTTTTGTTATAGTTTTCTTTTTTATAATTTCTTTTTTATTTGTTGCCCTTGTTGTTGTGGGGCTTTTGTCAGGTTTCCGCTTTTGTTCTTTTACCATCATTTCGCGTAAATTATCCGCCATTTTAACGACTGTTTCAGCGTAAGGTGTAGAACGGTTATAGTGCAAAATTAATTTTTCCTTTTGTGAACGAGTGTAATTTTTACCACCTTTCCAACCGTGTTGTTTCATGAAATTTGCAACAGAAGGGATTGCGTCAAGTGGGTCATATAAATCAATTTTACCATCGCCATTTCCGTCAACCCCAAAAAGAAAGACATTATTAGGCATAAACTGCGGGAGTCCAATCGCTCCAGCGTAAGATCCTTTTAATTCCAACGGATGAATTTGTTCTCGTTCTGCAAGTTGTAAAGCAGCAAGTAAATGTGGTAGAAAAATATTTTGTAACTTTCGCGCACGGTTTACAACGTTATCAAAAGTTATGTTTTCATCTTTTTCGAAATTAAATTGAAAGCTTTCATCAATACTTTCAGAGGACGTCGCAGATGCAAGCCAAGCCAATTTATGAACAATTACTTCTTTGCCGGTAAATTTTCCACATCTTGTTTCAGTTTGCAGAATCGCTAAAATTATACTGGCCGGCACGCCATACTTATCTTCAGCCTGTTTAAATGCTTCGCGATATTGTTGAAAAAATGCAAATGCGTTTTCGTATTCGCTTTTATTAAGGCGTTTTTTATAGTCGATATGTTTTTCACTGGGTTTAACATTAAATTTCAGTGGCGAATACATTGGCATCCGTTCGTCAGTGAAAATGTTCATTAATTTTTCTTCATCAATATTTTCATTTTTTAGCAAATTATAAGCATGCTCCCAACCTTTAACTGGTGAATCGCTGTAATCACGTTTTTCATCAGATTGTGCCACAGCACAAGAAGTAGTGAAGTAGATTATGGACAAGGTGAGTATGAGAGAACAGAATTTATTCATTATTAACATTATAATTGGTTATTAATTATGTCCTTTAGTATTTTATTTTTATAGAATCGCCCTACTGGATTTTCGGAAACAAAATTTCCGATTCGCCAATTTGCATCTCCGGCAACATTTTGCCAATATTATCCCAATCCAAAACATTTTGATTTATTTTTAAAATCGCTGCAATTTTTTCTGCTGTGAATGGCATAAATGGTGTGATTAGGATGGAAATATCTTTTATCAAATTCACCGCGACTGACAGCACAAAATGTCCTTTTTCTTTATCTGTTTTCACCAATTTCCACGGTGCTTCTTCGTCAATATATTTATTACATTCACGACAAAACGACATGATATTTTCAAGTGCGGCCTTGAAATAATAATTTTCAATATTTTCACCGACAACTGCTTTGGTATTTTTCAATAATCCATAAATACGTTTGCTGTTTTCATCTAACTTAGTTGGATCAATATCTAAAATTATACTGTCAAAATTTTTATTAATCATTGAAACGATTCTGCTGACGAGATTGCCGAGTGTGTTACCAAGTTCGTTATTATAACGCGTGACATAATCTAGCGGATTGTAGGCTGTGCGATTTTGTTCCGGCGCAATCATTGTTAAATAATAGCGTAATCCATCAGGATCGCCACCTTGTGCTATAAATTCATCAACCCAGACAGAGCTGCTAGCGCTACTTCGTGATTTTGAAATTTTTTCTTCTGGATTATCGCCTAGCTTTATATTTAGATAATTATTCACAATTATACCGGTTGGTAATGAAAAAGTTCCTTCAGTATGTAGCATTGCAATCCAAATAATAGCGTGAAAGACAGTATTGTCTTCGCCAATAAAATGATAAATTTTGCAATCAGGACTTTTCCACCAATCTACATATCTTTCTGCATTTCCAAACTTTTTTTCGCAAAGTTCTTTCGTGTTTGAAATATAACCGATGGGGGCGTCAAACCAAACATATAAAACTTTATTTTTTGCATCCGGATCATCGAGTGGAACAGGAATCCCCCAAGATATATCGCGCGTCATTGAGCGTTTAACTAGACCTGTTGAAATTAAGCCTTTTACAAAGTTCGCGGTATTTTCACGGACCTCAGCATGTTCAATCCAATTTTTTACTACCTCTTCGGTTTTTGATAAATCTAAAAACCAATGTGATGTTTTTTTGAGAATAGCTGGTGCGCGTGTGATTGTACTGTAAGGACTTTTTAGAGAACTTGTATCAAGTTGTTTGCCACATTCTTCACATTGATCGCTATTTTGATCTTTTGCACCACAAAAGCCGCATTCACCTTTGACATAGCGGTCGGCAAGGAATGTTTCGTGTATCGTGTCGTAAAATTGTTCAGTTTCAATTTTTTCAAAAAGTCCTTTTTTATAAATTTCAAGGAAGAAATCTTGGCTAGTTTTATAATGGTATGGGTTTTCGCAAGTTGAACCAAATATATCAAAATAAATACCAAGTGAATTATATGCTTCAAGATGTTTTTTGTTGTAGAATGCAGCTATTTCGCGTGGTGTTTTGCCTTCTTTTTCGGCGGTGAAGGTGATGGCTGTACCGTGATCGTCAGAACCACAAATATACAAGGCATCCGCGCCATTTAATCGTAGGTAGCGAGCAAAAGTGTCAGCAGGTAAATATGCGCCAGCGACATGCCCGACATGTGGTTTACCATTTGAATAAGGGAGACCGGCAGTAATAAGATAGCGTTTGTTGTGGTGCTTGTTTGTTGGGGGCATAATTGGTGGTTGGTAGTTAATTGTTAATTGTCGCAAGCCTAATATATAAGCAAACTTATGTTTTTTTTCAACATACAATTATGCCCTTATTTTATAGGCATATTGCATAATCCCTTAACTAGTTGATACTGAAAAACTAGATTTACGTCGCGAAGCGACGCAATGTTGAGATAAAAAATCTGACGAACAAAGTGAGTTAGATTTTTTATCTCGGCGCCTCAAGAGAGATAAGAGGGCTTTTTTAGTATCAACTAACTATAAATCCTATTACCGTGTCAGGAAATTGACATGCCAAAAGAATATAATACGATTTGTAATCTTTTACATCTAAGCAAGTGATGGTTTTAGTTAAGTTTATGGCACACTATATATAGCAATACGGACATGTTATTAGCGAATTTGTCATTAACGTGCTGTAAGAATAACTAACTATCTATAATCA
>JAVBQZ010000151.1:0-16547 GCA_031548505.1 Bdellovibrionota bacterium
ATGCGGTGAATGAAATATATTTACATGATGATTTGAAACAACCAAAGACTATTACATTGGTTTGCGATTTATGTGAGGAAGGAAAAACGATTTTTAAAATTATTGATAGCGGTATTGGGATTAGTGATGAAGTACGTGAAAAAATGTTTGATCCATTTTATTCAACCAAAGGCGAAGGTACCGGTTTGGGATTAGCTATTGTTTGTTCAATTGTTACCGCACACAGTGGGAATATATCGATAGAAAATAATGAATTTGGGAAAGGTTGTTGTGTAAAAGTAGAATTAATTGATTAAATTTTTTATAATTTTTTATGCTGCCAAAAAATATTTTAATTGTTGATGATGAAGAACAAATGCGTGTCGCGCTAGAAGCTGTTTTAACGCGATTTGAGCATAAAGTTTTAAAAGCACAAAATGGTGAGCAAGCACTTGAGTTACTAGCGCAGTATGCGTCTAGTAAATCGCCAATTGATTTTGTTTTGTCTGACGTAAATATGCCGGTGATGGATGGTATAACTTTGCTTGGCAAAGTAAAAGCGGAATATCCACGTTTGCCGATAGCGATGATTACTGCCTATGGTTCAATTGCACAGGCAGTCGAGGTAATGAAACTAGGCGCCCTTGATTTTATTACAAAACCATTTTCAGCAGATGATTTAGAAAGATTATTAAAACGTGCGTTTCCAGAAATTCCAGAGAATTTGGACCAACAGGCGAAACCTAGAGTCGCCGTTACCAAAAAAGATAAATCAATTATTACCAATGATATTAATTTTAGAAAAATTTTAGAAGTTGTAGGTATTATAGCTGGTAGTAATGCAAGCGTTTTAATTCAAGGTGAATCAGGGACTGGTAAAGAGTTAATTGCGCGGTTTGTCCATACAGCAAGTCCACGTAAAGATAATGCGTTTGTGGCAGTAAATTGTGCAGCATTACCAGAAAACTTACTTGAAAGCGAATTATTTGGGCATGAAAAAGGCGCTTTTACTGGAGCCATAAATGCAAAGATTGGTAAGTTTGAACTAGCAGATGGTGGTACGATTTTATTAGATGAAATTTCAGAAATGGATTTGACTTTGCAAGCGAAACTGTTGCGTGTTTTGCAAGAACGTGAAGTTGATAGAGTCGGTGGTATGAAGCCAATTCCAGTTGATGTGCGCGTTTTGGCTACAACAAATCGTGATTTACGCCAATATGTTGCTGAAGGAAAATTCCGTGAGGATTTATATTATCGTTTAAATGTTATTCCATTATATATACCAGCATTACGTGATAGGCAAGGTGACGTGCGCCTATTGGCTGAGCATTTTATTAGAATATATTCTAAAGGGAATCCTAAAAATGTTTCGCGTGAATTGTTACAGCAACTTTCAAATTATTCTTGGCCTGGTAATGTACGTGAACTGCAAAATTCTTGTGAACGCGCTGTATTATTGTCGATGAACAACGAATTACGGATTGAACATTTTATGCTTGGACTGGGACAAATTGCAGATGTAAAATTACAAAATAATATCGATACACATAATACTGCAAGTTCAACGCAGGCGGTAAATTCATTAACATCAGCAATTGAAAAATTAAGTTCAGCAGGAATTGATGATCAAAGCTTATCTTTATATGCTGGCATGAGCGTTGCGGAAGCAGAGAAAGTCTTAATCAATGAAACATTGCGCTACACTGAAAATAACAAAACACGCGCGGCAGAATTACTTGGTATTAGTATTCGTACCTTACGTAATAAACTTCAGGAATATAATCTGAGTTAATTCATTTTTCCTAATATACAAATTCTAATGTCTTTCAAAAAAATAAAGGTAGCCAGACGACATAAAAGAAGGTAAAAACCTAGACTGTGCAGGGTTATTTTTGTAAACTTTTATAACGGCTATGGTATGAACAGATTTTAAAAGTAACCGATTTCCCACTATTTTTTTATTTTTAACCTCAGTATGATTTAGTTCCCGCAGAAAAGATCTTCCTCTTACCAGTTAAAATATTTGACTAATGATTTTCTATAAATTAGTGAGCGCGCCTTTAGTTTGGAAGTTCTTTGGATAAAAACATAGAGCGTACGCGGTGCGTGCGTCCTACATTACTTTTATTATTATGTTTAAGCGAATTTTTCTTTTCATATTAACTAACATTCTCGTAATTACAACACTCTCAATACTAATGCGTTTGTTAGGGGTTGATGGAAATTACCTAAATGCCCAAGGTATTGACTATCATGCATTGATTTCATTCTGTGCAATTTGGGGTATGGGTGGCGCATTTATTTCGCTTTTGATGTCACGCTTCATGGCGAAAATGTTGATGGGGGTTAAGGTGATAGATCCAAATAAAGCAGGGCAATATCAAGATTTATATAATTTAGTTGAGTCATTGGCACGTCGTGCAAGTTTGCCAACTCCAGAAGTTGGGGTTTATGAAAGTAAAGATCCAAATGCGTTTGCGACTGGTCCAACAAAATCATCCTCGCTAGTTGCTGTTTCAACTGGTTTATTAAATAGAATGAATCGCGACGAACTTGAAGGCGTGTTAGCACATGAGGTTGCGCATATTGCAAATGGGGATATGGTTACAATGACCTTATTGCAAGGCGTCATAAATGCTTTTGTTATGGTGTTATCGCGTATAATTGCTTTTGCAATGTCACGCGGAGGAAATAATGAAAGTCGCGGAGGCAATCCGTTCTTAATTATAATTTTGCAAATTGTTTTATCATTGCTTGGTTCAATTATAGTTTGTTGGTTTTCACGTAAACGTGAATTTAGTGCAGATGCTGGTTCGGCATCATTAGCAGGAAAACAAAAAATGATTATGGCACTGCGTGCATTACAAAAAACTGTTGATTTAACGGCAGAAGAAAAACACGAATCATTTGCATCGTTACAAATTTCTTCGCGTAGTGCATTTATTTCATTGTTTAGTACGCACCCGGCGTTGGAGGATCGCATACAAGCATTAGAGAATAACACCATTAATTAAATTGCATTGGTGTAACGATGGCTAAATTCATATTTATAAAAATTATAATATTGTTCGCATTTGTGACCTCTTGTGGCTATTCTTTTGAAGGTGACAATTCACATTTGCCTGTTGATATTAAAACTGTTTACATTCCTTTAGTTCAGAATAAAACTACTTGGATTGTCCTTAGCTCAAACTTTACAAATTCATTAAGGCGCGAATTTAACCATTATGGTTCGCTTAAAGTTTTAGATGACCCTGATACAGCAGATACAATTTTAGTTGTGACAATTGAAGAAATAAAAACCTCTGTTTCGGCAGTAGATGCGAAGACAGATATAGAAGTTGGGCAAGATATATCTATTACTGTAAGTGCAGAATTTAAGCGCAGAAATGGACAGGTATTGTGGCAAAATGGACATATCACGGGCTCTGAAAGTTATGCGACGGTCAAAAAAAATATTGTGACAACTAGTTTTGAATTTATGGAAACTCAGATGAGTTCAAAACAAATTGATGCGTTGACGCAACGTGAAATTGCCCGCGCGCAGTCTCGCACAACGCTTGATAATTTAATAGATCAAATGGTAAAACGTATCTATTTTGATGCAGTGGCTTCGGATTTTTAAATTTGATATTGCTTAAAGATGTTTAGAAAGTTTTGTTATCTTATTATTATTTTAATAAATATATCATCGCCTGTAATAGCAGATGATGTACAGCAGTCATCGACTAGGCAATGGTTGTCATCCGTGGTGTCAGATTATGAGCGGGCATTATGCCATGGTAATTTAGAATTATATTTACCAGTGTACACTTGGCATAATCGCGCGACATATGACCGTGACAATATAGATGGATATAATGAAATTCCATATGGTATCGGAATAGGAAAATATTATTTTGATGAAAAGGGAAATTTGTTTTCGGTTTATGCAATGGAGTTTCAAGAATCGCATAATGAGTTTGAACCGATTGTTGGAGTTGCATGGCAAAAAGTATGGAATGTAATAGATGAATTTTCTTTGTCTGCCGGTTACACAGCATTTTTTACGGCGCGTTCAGATTATTTTGACTATATTCCTTTCCCCGGTGTTCTGCCTCTTCTTAGCGCGACTTATAATAAACTATCTTTAAGTGGAACGTATGTTCCGGGATTAAAGAGAAATGTTGGAAATGTAGCATTCTTTTGGCTTTCGTATAAGTTATGAGGCGATATCTGTTTAATCTCTTTCTAGTACTACTATATTCTCAATGTGGTGAGTTTGTGGAAACATATCGACTGGCTGGGCCTTTGTGATTTTGTATTTATCGATAAAACATTTTAAATCACGCGCCTGTGTAGCTGGATTACAAGAAATATAAATTATTTTGCGTGGCATTACTTTTAAGGTTGCAGAAATAAATTCTCCGCTTAATCCTTTACGCGCTGGATCGACTATCATGACATCTGGTAAGACACCAGATGTTACAAGACTTGCCATTGTTTCGCCAGCATCGCCAAGAATAAACTCTACATTACTAATCTCATTTAATTCTGCATTTTTGCGTGCGTCATCAATTGCATCTGACACGATTTCTAATCCGTAAACTTTCTTAGCATTACGTGCGACGGCAAGCGCAATCGCGCCAATTCCTGTATAAGCATCAATAACAATATCGTTTTTTGTTATTTCAGCCATTTCAATCGCTGTCTTATAAAGCGTTGCTGCTTGTTTCGAGTTAACTTGAAAAAATGATTGTGATGAAATTAATAAATTATTGCCGAGTAAATTGTCACGTAAATATTTTTCACCGAAAAGAACCTTTTCTTTTTTACCTAAAATGACATTTGTATTTTCAGGATTAAAGTTTAAAATAACACTTTTAATTTTCGGAATTGCGGTTGTTATTTCTTTGATAATCCCTTCAATTTTTGGGATCGCAATTTGTCTAATAACAAGCGTTAGCATCATCTCGCCAGTTGAATTACTTCGGCGTAAAATAATGCTACGTAAATTTCCAGTGTCATTGTTTTCACTATATGGTTGAATAGCAAAACAGCGAAAAATATTTCTAATAATGATTAACGCATTATCAATATCTTGTTCTTGTATGTAAAAATTTTCTAATGGCAAAAAGGTATGGGAATTTTTACGGAAGAATCCGGTAGAAAGTTGCCCGTTATAATTGCGTACTGGAATTTGCGCCTTATTACGATAAGCAAACTGCTGTTTGGCTCTAATTATAGGTGCTACCTCTATATTAAAATTTCTTAATTGCTTCTGAACTTGATGTTGTTTAAATTTCAATTGGGCTTCGTAATTTAAATGAGCTAGTGGAATAATACTGGAATAAATTTGTTTTTGAATTGCTGGCGTTATCCCATTTGTTTGCAACTCATCGATATCAATGCGGTCTGGTGATTTGCAGATCCACTCTAGGACTTTAGCGTAACCAAATTTGCTTAATGTTTTTAGAACAAGGATTTTAACTTGTTCACCGACTAGTGCGTTTTCAATAAATAGTGGAAATCCGTCAACTTTTGCTACTCCGAGACCTTCATGTGTGAGGTCAATAATTTTAGCTGTGATAATATCGTTTTTATGAAGCACGAGAATATAGTATTAGCAATGTACAGTTTACAATTTACAATGCACAATTACCCCTCCACACCTCTCTTATATACTCCTGTTACTTGGGTTTTTCTACAAAGGCATTGTAAGTTTTACAAACATCTTTTTTAATTTGATTATTCCTTCATGATTAATGTCATTTCGGGGCTGGTATGAATTGTGATAGATGCTATAACGATATTTGACTAATAATTGCAATAAGTTAAGTTAGTTATAATTACAAATGTTAAAGAATAGTTTGTATTTTCAATAGAATTATAATGTATATACTCCTGTGACTTTAGTTTTTCTGTAAAACGTTTGTAATTTTTACAAGTATTTCTCTTGTTTTGTTATCGCTTCGCGATGCTATTGTTATTATAAACAGGAGTATATTTGTATATGGCTCCGCTTCGCTCCGCATACTCATGCTCCTAAAAGGTTCACAAAATACGGGAATTCTCAAAGAGCATGAGTATATATTTTTGTTACTTAGTTTTTTATGAAAAAATCAAGTAACAATGAACAATCCTTAGCCCTCACCCCAATACGATGGATTGGGGAAAAAATTGTGAACTGTAAATTATTTATTTGTTGGGTGGGGAGGCATTGTGCATTGTAAATTGTAAACTGTACATTGCTAGTAGTAATCTTAAATTAATTTAAATTTTATCTATGGATTTCGTTCATCTGCATTTACATACTCAATATAGTTACCTCGACGGCGCGATTAAGATTAAAGACACAATGGTTAAAAAGGATGACGGCGGGAAAACGGTCTTTGAGCTTAAAGCAAAGGGGTTAATGTCACGCATTAAAGATTTAGGTCAACACGCTGTCGCTATGACCGACCACGGTGTGATGTCTGGCACAGTTGAATTTGTAGAAACAGCACGTTCTAAAGGCATAAAGCCGATTGTAGGTTGTGAGATATATTGTGCGCCGGAAAGTCGTTTTTATAAACAATATTCAAAAGGTGACAAGTCGGCATATCACTTAACATTACTTGCGCAAAACGACGTAGGTTTTCGTAATCTAAGCCGGCTATCATCGCTCGCATTTATTGAAGGATTTTATTTTAAACCACGAATTGATTTCGAACTATTATCACAAAACCACGAAGGAATAATTTGTTTAAGCGGATGTAAGTCTGGTGAATTAGCTTCGTTCGCATTAATTGATGATATTGAACGTGCACGCAAATTAGTTCAACGTTATTTAGATTTATTTGGCGATAGGTATTACCTTGAAATTCAATCGCATCTTGATGCTGGCCAGCAACGTGTAAACAAAATGGCGCACGAACTCTCAAAAGAATTTAGTGTTCCGTTAGTCGCTACAAATGATTGTCACTATATTGAACCGCAAGATAAATTTTCGCAGGAAGTGTTGATGTGTATTGCGATGAAAAAAACGGTCAAAGATGACGATCGTATTAGGCATGATAATTTTGAGTTACACTTAAAAAGTGCAGATGAAATGCTAGTTGGATTGCCAGGTCTTGAAGTAGCGCTAGAAAATACCGTAAAAATTGCTGAGCGTTGCGAATTTGAATTTAAAACTGCTGATACAAAAAAAGAAATAAATATTGCACGTCTTAAAGAAAAAGTTGAGCCAATTTTAGGACTCGAAAAAGAATTTTATATGCCGGCGTTTATTACGCCAGATGGTAGCGAGGTGAGCGAATACTTTGCTCGGCAGGCACGCGAAGGATTGAAATTACGTTTTCAACAATTTGAACGAAACGGGGTGGCTTTAAGTGCAGAGCAACAAAAAGAATATAATGAACGGCTTGAATCTGAAATTGGTATAATTCAAAAAATGCAATTTCCTGGATATTTTTTGGTGGTTGCCGATTTTATAAATTGGGCAAAAGATCATGATATTTCAGTTGGTCCGGGACGTGGTAGTGGTGCTGGTTCGCTTGTCGCGTACGCTATGCGCATTATTGATATAAACCCCATTGAATATGATTTGCTATTTGAAAGATTCCTTAATCCTGACCGCGTTAGTTTGCCGGATTTTGACGTGGATTTTTGTGTTCGTGGTCGTGAGGATGTGGTAAAATATGTAACCGAGAAATATGGGCGCGATAAAGTTTCGCAAATTTGTACTTTTGGTTCTTTAAAAGCAAAAGCGGCAATTAATGATGTTGGTCGTGTGCTTGGTATCCCTTTGTTTGATACACGAAGTGTTGCTAAGTTAATTCCAACACCAATCAGTGGGAAAGACCATTCGTTAGCAGAGTCACTAGAAATGGAGCCGCGTTTAGCAGAAATTGCAAATCAACCGGAATATAGTGAGTTGATTTCATTAGCGATGAAATTAGAAGGTATGACGCGAAGCATTGGTACGCATGCTTCTGGCATTGTGCTTGCTGATGAGACATTAATGAATATTGCACCGCTATTGGTTGTACATGATGTCAGTGGGGTAGATAAAATTGCGACGCAATATCCGATGAAAAGCGCGGATGCTGCCGGTTTAGTGAAGTTTGATTTTTTAGGTTTGAAAACACTAACTGTACTTGACGATGCTGTAAAACAAATAAATAAAATTCGCGAAACACCGTTGGTGTTGAGTGATTTACAATTATTGAAAGGTGAGGATGAGAGAAAAAATAAAGAGATTGATAAGGTTTATGAATTAATTGCAAGCGGACAGACGGTAGGTATATTTCAGCTGGAGTCGGGTGGAATTACTGAAATGGTAATGAGAATGAAGCCGAACTGCTTCGATGATATTATTGCTATCTTAGCGCTATATCGTCCGGGACCATTGAATATGGGAATGGATGAACAATACATTCAAGGGAAACGCGGAAAAAAGGTTGTTTATGATCATAAATGTTTGGAGCCGATTTTAAAAAGTACTTATGGTGGAATGATTTATCAAGAACAGATTATGCAAATTGGGCGCGTAATGGGTGGTTATTCGCTTGCCGGTGCGGATATGTTGCGACGTGCAATGGGGAAAAAAGATGCGGAAAAGATGGCCAAAGAACGTGGAAAATTTGTTGCGGGGGCGAAGAGTAATGGAATTGATGAAAAAATAGCGACTAAAGTCTTTAATAATATGGAGAGTTTTGCAGATTATGGTTTTAACAAATCTCACTCTGCGGCTTACGCTTTTATAACTTATCAAACAGCGTATTTAAAAACGTTTTATCCGGCGTACTTTATGGCGGCATTGATGTCGCTTGAAATGGATAATACGGATAAGACGTTGAAGAATATAAATGAATGTGCGCGTTTGGAAATTAATATTGTCGCGCCCGATGTAAATACACAATTTGCTAATTTTACGGTTGAACACATTGATGGACGTGATAGAATTTTATTTGGTTTAGCAGGAATAAAAGGCGTGGGTGAGAATGCAGTAAAAGAAATTGTGAAAGAACGCGAACGGGGAGGGAACTTTAAAGGTCTATTTGATTTCTGTAAACGAATGGCAGATAATATAAACTCTAGATTAGTAGAAAGTTTAATTAAGGCTGGTGCATTTGATTGGACTACTTTGTCTCGCAATGAGTTGATGTTACGTATGGAAGATGCTTTAAAATCAGCACAAAATGTGAAGAAAGAAGCGGCGAGCGCACAATTTAATCTGTTTGGTGGAGTTATAGAAATAGATGAGGATGCAAATTATAAGCCGAATAGAAAGGCCGTAGATGAGTGGCCAGTGAACATAAAACTAGCTTACGAAAAGGAAGTACTTGGTTTATATTTTTCCGGACATCCGTTGGAAAAATATAAAAAGCAATTGGAACGTAATGATATAAAAACAATTTTACAAGTTAAGGAAAGGATTGGAGTAGATGTTGGAGATGATGGTGAAGCGACATTTGCAAATGAAGGGCAAGGGCGAGAGGAGATTATAGTTGCTGGTGTGATTTCAATGTTAAAAGAAAAAAATAATAAAAATGGCGAACGTTATGCGACATTTTTATTAGAAGATATGCAGGGAACGATTACTGTAAATATGTGGGCGCGAACATATCGCGATTATGGACATTTGTTAACGTCAAGTGAGCCGGTAACTGTGAATGGACGCTTAGATGTTTCAGAAGGGCGTGTGCAATTAAGTGTGAATTCAATGCAAAAGATTGATATAAGTAGTGGCGGTGTAGTCAATGAATTTACAATCGTACTTAATGACCAGATGCCAAAGAAAATTATAGCGGAGTTGAAAAAATTATTAGAAAAACATCCTGGTAATATTCCGTGTAAAGTTATTTATCAAAAAGTAGGGTTCGGCGAAGTTGAAATGCAGCTTGACACAAATGGAAAATTCCGCATTTCAGGAAGTCAGATTTTTCAATACGAAATGGAGCAACTACTAGGAACGAAATTGATTAAAAAGGTAGGATAGTCAGTTTTCTTGATTTTCCCGAAAAAAAACAAGTCATTGGGGTATATACTCATGCTCCATGAGTTTTCTCCTTTTTTTAGAACCCCTTAGGAGCATGAGTATGCGGAGCGCTAGCGGAGCCATATACAAATATACTCCTGTTTATAATAATAAAAGCATCGCGAAGCGATGACCAAACAAAAAAATGTTTGTAAAAACTGTAACCGCTTTTTAGGAAAACTCAAGTAACAGGAGTATATAATTTAAAATTTTAGTTATAGTTAATTTTATGTCTAATTTCACTATTTTAATTCAAGCAACTTTGGATATTTATTGGTCTGCGCTTAAAAAGACGTGGAATGGATTTTGTAAAAATTGGTGGTGTATATTTTTACCAATAATTTATTCTATTATTTTGTTTGTAGTTGGTGGAATTATTAAAACGATTTTGCCTGGTATTTTGGGTGGTTTTGCTCTGGGCTTATTAACTGCTTTGCTTCTTGCTAACTATTTTGTTTTTCTTTCAGCTTCAGTCGAAAATGAAAAGATTGCTCTATCTGAAATCAAACAAGATACTTTTGCTCTTTTTGGTCCTACAATTAATGTAATGTTTATTTTATGGATTGTTACTTTTATTCAACAGATGCTTTTTGTCGGACAAGGGTATTTTTTATCCCTTGCGATTTCGCTTCTTATTTTCATTTTATTTAATGTACTTCCTGAAATTATTTATCAGCATCAAGAACCAGGGATGGTATCTTTTGAACGAGCATTTCAATTTATAAAAGAAAACTTTTTTGAATGGTTTATTCCACATCTTCTCATTTTATTTTTAGTATTTGGTCAGGCCGTGTTTTCGTCTTCTGGGCTGATTATGTTGGTGCAGACAGATATATTGCGCCCAACAAGTATGCTGGCAGATAGTACAGGGATATTGGTTTCTCTATTTTTGCTACATTTTGTGATGATTTTTCGCGGTGTACTATACCATATGTTAAATAGCAAAAGTAGGAACAAACGGGTTTATGATTATAAAAATAATTTTAAGGCTTAAAATTACTTAGCCTAACCACTTTGAATTTTAAATTTTAAATGTTTTCTTATGAGACTGACGAATATTAAAAAAATTCAGAATTATTTTGTTGTGATTGGGATTACATATGTATTATTCCTAGTCGCTACTATTGTTTGGAATTCAATTTTTAATGATAGAATATTTTTAACTAATATTAATACTGGTGGGAGCGGTAGTGATTTGGCTGGCAGAAGTGGCGAATTAAAAAATGATAATTTAACAATTCATTTACAAGATTTTTATCGCACTGAGTTAAAAGGAACGGAAAAAAAATGGGAAATAAAGGCGAGTGATGCACAGCATGATATGAGTAAAGGGTTGACACGCGTGCAAGGAGCGGAAGTGACGATTTATCGCAATGACGGTAATGTGACGATTGATTCAATAACAACAACTATTTTTTCCGATAAAGATAAAAAGGATAAGGTAAAAAAGTTAGATGCAGAAGGAAATGTTCGAGTCCGAAATAATAGCGGAATGACGATAACGTCTAATATCGCGACTTTCAGTGATACGTTAAATGAAATTTCAACACCTGCATATGTTAAAATAGAAGGAAATGGTTACGAAATTTCAGGTGTTGGTTTGACATATAATATTGCTACCGATGTCGTGAGGGTATTGAGCCTTGTTGATTCGCGATTTGAATTTGAAAAAGAATAGCTATATACTCATGCTCCTTGAGTTTCCCCGATTTCCTAGAACTCTTTTGGAGCATGAGTATGCGGAGCGTTAGCGGAGCCATATACGAATATACTCCTGTTTATAATAACAATAGCATCGCGAAGCGATAACCAAACAAGAAAAACGTTTGTAAAAATCACAAACGCTTTTTAGGAAAACTCAAGTAACAGGAGTATATACTTACGTTTTCTTGATTTTTCCAGTATCTTAATTTTATTTCTGAATAACATCGTGCGAACTATACATAATGCACAATTCCCAGCCCCCTACCCAAAAAAAATACTATAGCTTGGAAGAAAAACCATAATCGTAAGTTATCCATTTCAGGTTGTGGGTAGAGGGTAATTGTACATTGTGCATTGTTAATTATGAATTATAAACTTATAACCTCTTACATTTCCCCAAAAAACTACTTTAAACCGTATAAACTAATAAAAATACTAATTTTTTTTTGATTTAATATTGTTAAACACACTACTTTTATGATATTTCCGCGCGGTTTCTCAGCAGGCGAATTACTTACTTGTTTCCGTGCAAATGTTTATGACTTGTTTTTGTGTAAATATTTAACACTTTTATGATTGCCTCCATAACACCGATGTTCGCTGTTTAAATTAATTTTTAATAACATTTTCTTTCCTCTGAGGAGAAAAATACATGAGCGTCCTTAGCCAGACATTAAAATATTCCTTTTTGGTTGCTATTATTAGCGGCTGCGCAACTTCAGATTCCGATCTTAAAGTTGGTGGCGAAGATTTCACAAAAGCAGATATTGCCCAATCAAATAATTCAATCAAAAATAATTCTAACATAAAATTAAGCAAAGTTAATTTTGATAAAAAACATGACACCGCTGGTATTGTTACTTTATCACTTAACGATATGCCTGCGTTTGAGTTAAAACAAACAACGCCGACTGAATATGTTTTGTTTATTCCGGGTGCAACTGCAGCAAGCGATACTAAGGAACCGCAAATTGCTTTGTCGGGCGCGTCAGGAATTAGAACGGTTCGTGTAACCGAAGATAAATCAGACGTCTTGGTTCGTATGTTTGTAGATTCGGATATTTCTCTTGCCGCTCGCATTGAAGGAAAGAATATCGTTGTTTCTGCAACTAGTATGGCCGCTGCGCTCAATAGCGAAGCTCGTGGGCAACTTGCTGATAATAAAAAGGCGGATAAGAAATCAGATAAAAAAGGTGATATTCCATCTGCTGACGGCTCAAAGATTTATACTGGAAAATTAATTTCTTTAGACTTGCAAGATACTAGTATTGATAACGCCTTGAAAATTATTGCTGAGGTTTCACGTTTAAATATTATTGCTAGTGAGGAAGTTAAAGGAAAGGTTACTCTTCGTTTGGTTGATGTACCTTGGGATCAGGCATTAGATGTAATTTTAAAAACTAATGGTTTAGATCAAGTAGCTGAAGGTAATGTTGTACGTATCGCGCCGGTTAGAAAATTGCGTGAAGAACGTGAGGCATTAATCGAATCTAAAAAAGCTGCTCAATCACTTGAAGAAACGCAAGTCGTCTATATAAGAATTTCTTACGCGCGTGCTTCTGAATTAGTTGAACAAGTTCAGTCGGTGTTGACAGAACGTGGTTCCGTTGTTGTTGACGAACGTACAAACCAATTGATTATCAAAGACGTTCAAGAAGGCTTAAAGAAATCGTATTACTTAGTTGCAAAATTAGACTTGAGAACTCCACAAATTTTGTTGGAAACACAAATTGTTGAGGGCGCGCGAAGTTTTAGTAGAGATTTTGGGGTAAAATGGAATGCAGCAAAGAGATCCAGTAGCGGCAATACTATATTTGGAGATCCTAATACTTTCGCTGGCACTACAAAGGTAATTGATTCTGGTAGTCGTAATGAAGACCGTCTTACAGAAGATGTTTCAGCTACTGCTGGTATACTTGGTTTCGGGTCTGGAGGTCTTGGATTCGGCGCTATATGGTCGATGGGAGACTGGAATATTTTGAATGCGCTTGAGGCTTTTGAGCAAGAAGGTAAGGCAAAAATAATAAGCCGTCCGCAAATTGCCACTGTAAATAATAAACCGGCAGAAATTAAGTCAGTTCAGACGATACGTGTGCGTAATACATCAAATTCAGGTGTAACCGTTTCGACCGGTGCTAATTCTGCGGCAGCCGGAAATAATGCGACATTCGAATCGGTAGAAGTTGGTATTACTTTAAAAGTAACTCCACAAGCTTCTCCGGATTACTATGTTTTGTTAGATATTGATGCGAAATCAAGCACGCTCGCTCCGGATTCTGTAACAAGTACTTTGAATGCTACACCTAATACTATTGATAGAAGTGCAACTTCGACAGTGTTAGTTGAAAGTGGTACAACCTTTGCCTTAGGTGGAATTTATAAGACTGATACTACGGACACCGTCTCGGGTGTTCCATTCTTTAAAGATATTCCTGTACTTGGTCATATGTTCCGTGGCACAGGTGTAATCTCTAATGATGAAGAACTTGTATTTTTTATCACTCCACACGTCGTCGAAGGCTCGTTTGACGAAGATGCTATGAGAATTATGAAGTAGAATATTAGTTGTTGGTGAAAAAGCCCAATATTTGATTATTATATCATCAAATATGGGGCTTTTTTTATTTTTGTGCTGTGTAATTATATATTTTTAAGTTCAGGGCTAACTTAAATCGTAAAAATAAGGATTTTAAGAATATATAAATTCCTCCTTTCTTAGTTTTACCTATATCCTATATAAAGCCTAGAAAAGAGCCTAGTAAGGTCCTTCCTCCTCCCCATCCCCTCCAAAAAAAAGAAACATCTTTATACAGAAAATCATCTTAGATACTGCATGGGTTTTTTATCCTTTACTTTTTATATCAACTTAACCCTGTTTAGGTAAATTTATGAAGCTTAATTTAAATACAAAATTATTGCCAATTGTTATTTTTTCACTATTGATATCAGTTTCAACATTAACAGTCGTATCAATAAATGAGATCTCGAATGTTCTGAATAAAATGTCTTGGGAAAGCCTTGATGTAACTGATCAATCTATAAAATCACGGCTTGATGATTATATGGCTGATATTCGTTATATCTCACTTCATATATCTGGTGGTATTGTCGTCAAAGAGGCGGTGAAGAACGGCGATTTGGAAAGATTAAGAGCTGTGGGTGAGTCAGTCGTAAACGACAAAAACAATCATGTAGACACAGTTGTCTTTGTATCAAAAGATGGCGAAATATTAGCTGAAGTTTATAACGAGCCAAAGCTAAAAATTGATATTTCAGCCAAGCATGCTTTGAAGAAAGAGGAATATTCAGGGATATCTTCCTTTGGAAATGAAAGTTTATATCTCCATTCTGAATATTACATTGAAAGGGATGGAGGTATTGTTGGTGCAGTCATTGTTGGGGCAGATATATTCTCTGATAACACTTTTGCTAATGACGTAAAACAAAGATTTAATTCAGAATATACAATTTTTCTTGGCGATGTTAGATATGGCACAACCTTAGTTAATGAAGCTGGTGTAAGTTTACGCGGAACAAAATTTACCGATAGTAATATTAAAGAAAAAGTATTTGTCGAGGGAGAGAAGTTGAATGAAGAGCTAAATTTGCCTGGATTCAAGTTACCATTTTTAACATCATATGCGCCATTGCTTGATGCTGATGGGAAAATTATTGGCATGAGAATGGTTGCCAATTCTACTGAAACTCGTGCTGCAACTATTCGTAATATAGTAAGAACATCATTGCTTGTCGCAATATTTTGTATATTATTATTCGGAGCAATTAATTGG
Source organism: Bdellovibrionota bacterium (assembly GCA_031548505.1). Taxonomy (GTDB): domain Bacteria; phylum Bdellovibrionota_C; class UBA2361; order SZUA-149; family JAITKM01; genus JAITKM01. Next base: position 15,475 of record JAVBQZ010000151.1, read on the forward strand.
TTCGTAATAGGACGTGTTTTGGTTAAACCTATTAAAGTGTTAACAGGACTATGCTCAAGATTGGAGAATCTTGACTTGACTCAAGATGCTGACATTAAGTCGTCAGATGAACTTGGTGAGCTATCACATTCCGTTAATTCCTTTGTTGCTACAATTCGTAAAATGCTAATCAAATTACAGGAACAGGCTTGTACTGTAGGTGCAGCATCTGAAGAACTTGCAGTAGTAACAAAAACGTTACAAGAAAGTACGGTACAAACAGCCAATAAAGTGCAGGATGCCGTCACAGATATTGGTGATATGAACCAATGTTATGCTACAGCAAAAAAAGCTTTGGAAGAAGTCTCTTCAAGCATTATAACTATCAGTTCTTCAGCAGAAGAAATGACAGCAACAATTGGTGAAATTGCCAATAACTCAAGTAATGCTAGAAATATCACTGCGGAAGCTACAGATGAAGCGGTCAAAGCTTCTGGGATGATAAAAAATCTTGGAGAAGCTGCTGAGGAAATTAGCACTGTTACAGAGTCTATTAGTAATATTTCTGCTCAAACAAATATTCTTGCGCTAAATGCTACTATTGAAGCTGCAAGAGCTGGTGCTGCCGGAAAAGGATTCGCCGTAGTTGCTAATGAAATTAAAAATCTAGCACAGGAAACTGAGTCAGCAACTGGAAATATTCATGGTAAAGTTAATGATATCCAATCTTCTACTAGCGTGGCAGTAAACAATGTTGAATCAGTGACTAAAGTTATTAATGATGTAAATAATATTGTTACAAGTATTGCAGCTGCAATTGAGGAACAGTCTGCTGTGACTAAAGATATTTCTTGTAATATAGGTAATATTTCTGACAATATTCAATCATCAAATGCAACAATTGCTAATATTCACGGTATGACTTCAAAAATAACTGAAGATATTAATGCTGTGGGTAAGCTTGCTGAAGGAATCGCCACAGGTAGTACACAAATTAAAGCTAGTGCTGACGATTTATCTGTCCTGTCTCATGAATTAAAAGGAAGCGTCGATCAGTTTAAGCTGTAATCTCAAGTATTAATTTTTTAAAATCA